>JBJXHA010000202.1:0-8082 GCA_046160275.1 Bacteroidia bacterium
CCATTTTCAAAGGCAATTTTTACATCTTCATTCGATTTTAATCCTCCACCAAAATCAATTTTCAGCCCTGTTTTTGAAGCAATCTCTTGCAATACTTTATGGTTTACAATGTGATGTGATTTTGCACCATCAAGATCTACCAAATGCAAATATTGTATGCCAGCAGCCTCAAACTGTTTCGCTACTTCCAATGGACTTTCATTGTAAATTTTTTCTGTGCCGTAGTCACCTTTTGTTAGCCTTACAGCTTTTCCATTTATGATATCTATTGCCGGAATTATTCTCATATTTTTAGTGTTACCACTGAGGCGCAAAGGCGCAAAATGTAAATTTTTCTTTTGATCGTTTTTAAATTCTACTTAATCTTAGTGACCCTTGTGCCTTCTTTTTAGCCTTTGTGTTTTAAATATTTGCTCACAGATTTTTTAGAATTTCACAGATTATGTTATCTGTCTTTTTTATTTTGGATGCATAAAATCTGTAATTGTCTCATTTGTGTTTCTTCTTTCCTTTGCGTCTTTGCGGTGCAAATATTTTGCTCACAGATTTTTCAGATTCCTTTGTAAACCTTGTGCCTTCCTTTGTGTCTTTGTGGTTCAAATATTTTTGCTCACAGATTTTTCAGATTCGTCTCCCTTTTTTGAGCTTTAATTTGCTTTGTGAACCTTGTGTTTGTTCTTTGTGTCTTTGTGGTTTATAACCTTTGCGTCTTTGTGGTTCAAAACCCTTTTTGTCTTTGTGGTTCAAATTCTTTGTGGTTCAAAACCCCAAGAAATTCTTTAAAATCTTTTCCCCTGCATCAGCTGATTTTTCCGGATGGAACTGTGTTGCGTAAAAATTATCTTTTTCGATTACTGCACTAAACGGCAAAATATAATTGCAGATAGCAGTGGTACTTTCGCATGGTTCTGCATAAAAACTATGGACAAAATAAAAATTTTCATCTGCCGAAATACCCTCCAATAGACGGCTCTGCAAAACTTCTATGTTGTTCCAACCCATGTGTGGTACCAATTCTGTTGGTGGAAATTTCTTTACAGTCGTATTAAAAATCCCAAGGCATTCTGTATCATTTTCCTCCGAAAAATTACACATTAGTTGTTGGCCAAGGCAAATGCCTAATACCGGTTGGGTAAGTGCGGAAATTAATTTATCAAGCCCTGTTTTCTTTAAATATTTCATAGCAGTACTAGCTTCGCCCACGCCGGGAAAAATTACTTTTTCTGCACTTTTAAGCAACTCAACATCGTCCGTAAGGATACATTGGTAACCTAAGCGGTTAACTGCATTTTCAACAGAAGTAATATTACCTGCGGGATATTTTATAATTGCAATCATAAAGTGCCTTTTGTACTTGGAATGGTAAAATTATCAGTCTTGCTCACAGCCATTTTTACTGCCTTTGCAAATGCTTTAAAAATCGATTCTATTTTGTGGTGCTCGTTATCACCTTCAGCCTTTATATTTAAATTGCATTTTGCATTATCGCTGAAAGACTTAAAAAAATGCATGAACATTTCTGTTGGCATTTCTCCAATTTTTTCTCTGTTAAATACAGCATCCCAAACAAGCCACGGTCTGCCGCCAAAATCAATGGCAACTTGAGCTAAGCAATCATCCATGGGTAACAAAAAGCCATATCTTTCAATTCCTTTTTTATTATCCAAGGCCTTCAAAAATGTTTCTCCTAATGCGATGGCAACATCTTCTATTGTATGGTGTTCATCAATATGCAAATCACCTTTTACTTCCACAGCTATATCCATATTTCCGTGTTTTGCTATCTGCTCAAGCATGTGGTCAAAAAAACCTAATCCTGTGTTTAAAGCGCTCTTTCCTGTACCATCTAAATTGATGGTTACTTCAATATTTGTTTCGTTCGTTTTTCTTACAACTGTAGCTTTTCTTGGTTTACTTTTTAAGAAGGAATAAATGGTAGCCCAGTCCTTTGTGCTCAACGCGGCATCCTCGCTTTCTTCTCCCAAAAAAATGGCTTCACAACCTAGGTTTTTAGCCAGCTGAACGTCCGTCATTCTATCTCCTAATACATAGGAGTTTGTTAGGTCATAATTGCCATTCATGTACTGTGTAAGCAAGGCTGTACCGGGTTTGCGGGTTGGTGCATTTTCGGTAGGCATTGTTTTGTCTATAATGATATCTGCAAAGTCAATTCCTTCATTTTTAAAAGCATTGATTATTTTATTTTGTGCGAGCCAAAATGTTTCTTCTGGGAAAGAATCTGTGCCTAATCCATCCTGATTGGTAACCATTACCAATTCGTAGTTTAACTCTTTTGCAATGCGTGATAAATATTGAAATACGCCCGGGTAAAATTCTAATTTCTCCAGTGTATCCAACTGGTAGTCTATAGGTGGCTCGATAACCAAAGTGCCATCTCTGTCGATAAAAAGTACTTTTTTCATTTATTATTATAATTTGTTTTGTCTCAACTTAAATAAAAGGTATTTTGGCTAGAAGAACAAGAAGTAAAAAAAGGGAGAAAAAGTTGAGCCTTATGTATCTCAGCATTTCTTTTACTTTTTTCAATACTTTTCTTAAAGTATTTTATATATACATTATCGAAGACTTGACTCAAATATTTTTAATGCAAATATCAATTTCTTGTTTTCAGCCTCACTACCTACCGTAATTCTGATACAATTTTTTACAACACTGTTTCGGTTGCGGGTAATAACTTTTTGGTTTACGAGGTCATTGTAAATCTTATCTGCATCTTCCACTTCAACCAACATAAAGTTAGCATCGGTAGGATAAATCTTTTTTACCAAACTTATTTTTGCCAATTGGCTTTGTAAAAAAATTCGTTGAGCTAAAATGGTATTTTTATTTTCCTCAAACTGTTGTTCGTCTTCCAAAGACTGTAAAGCTGCTTCCTGGTTTAGTTTGCTTACGTTGTATGGTGGCTTCACTTTATTATACAAATAAATTATTTCTTTAGAGGCAAATGCTGTACCTACTCTCGCAGCCGCCAAACCCCTGGCTTTACTAAAAGTTTGGGAGATAATGATATTAGGATATAAACTCAGTTTTGACAGAAAAGACTCGCTATCACTAAAATCAATATACGCTTCGTCAACAAATACAATCCCTTTAAATCTTTTTAAGACATCCTCAATATTATCTAAGTTATTACCAGATGGATTATTGGGCGAGCATATAAAAATCAGCTTTAAATTTTCATCATCAATGTATTTATTCAATAATCCCAAATCAATCTGAAAATTTTCGGTCAGTGGAATTTTTATTAATTCAATATTATTAATGGCGGCTGATACGTCGTACATACCATAGGTAGGAGAGAAGGTGAGCGCCTTGTCCTTACCGGGTTCGCAAAATGTTCTGTAAGCAATATCAATCACTTCGTCGCTTCCATTTCCAATAAAAATATTTTCTGTACTGGTGTTTTTTACGCTGCTTAATTTTTCTTTTAATGCTGTTTGGTGTGGATCAGGATAGCGGTTCAATTCTCCAAAAGGGTTTTCATTGGCATCTAAAAACACCGCATCTTTCCCGGTATATTCATCACGTGCGCTTGAATACGGTTTTAAATGTAGAATGTTAGGTCTCACTATTTTTTCTAACTGAAACATGTTTTACAAACTTTTTAATCTTACTGTTACCGCATTTTTGTGCGCAAATAATTGTTCTGCTTCGGCCATCAATTCTACCGCAGGACCAATGTTTTTAATGCCTTCAGCACTCACTTCCTGAAAGGTAATTTTCTTTACAAAACTATCTAACGAAACGCCGCTGTAATTGCGGGCATAGCCGTTGGTTGGTAGTGTATGGTTGGTACCGCTTGCATAATCGCCCAATGATTCGCAACTATAACGCCCTAAGAAAACAGAACCTGCAGTTGTGATGTCACCAATCAATTCTTTGTAATTTTCGGTAGTTATTATCAAATGCTCTGGCGCATATTCGTTACTGAATGCAATACATTCATCCAGGCTGTTCAATAAAATTGATTTACTGTTTAATAAAGCCGCCGCTGCTAATTCTTTGCGTGGCAAATTTTCTAACTGAATATTCATTTCTGTAAATGTTTTTTCAATTAAATCTTTGCTATCAGATAATAGTATTACCTGGCTATCAGCACCATGTTCAGCCTGCGACAATAAATCTGCCGCAACAAAGGCTGGTTCCGCATTGCCATCAGCTATCACCAACACTTCGCTTGGTCCTGCAGGCATATCAATGGCTACGCCAAAAGAGTGAGCAAGTTTCTTAGCTGCGGTAACATACTGGTTTCCTGGCCCGAAAATTTTATAAACAGCAGGTATTGTTTCTGTTCCAAAAGTCATGGCTGCAACAGCTTGTATACCGCCTACACAAAAGATTTGTGTAATGCCTATTAAGCTTGCTGTATATAAAATAGCAGGATTTATTTTGCCGTCTTTATCAGGCGGCGTGCATAAAATAATTTCTTTGCAGCCTGCAATCATTGCAGGGATACCAAGCATTAATACTGTTGAAAAAAGTGGTGCAGAGCCGCCCGGAATATAAATGCCTACTTTGTCAATCGCCATGTTTTCTCTCCAGCTCAAAACGCCGTTTGGTGTTTCAATTACTTGCTTTGTTTCTTTTTGTGCGGAATGAAATTTTTCGATGTTGCTTTTAGCTAATTGTATAGCCTGTTTTAATTTTTCTGAAAGTTGCGTTGCTGCATTTTCTAAAGCTGGCTTATCAACTGCCAAAGACTCCATCGCAACTTTGTCAAAAGTTTGAGCATATTTTAATACTGCTTTATCACCTTCTGCCTCTATATCTGAGAATACAGTAGCCACAAGCGTTTCTAACTTTTCTTTTTCAGCGGCAGGTCTTTCTGCTAGTTTTTTCCACTCATTTTTTAAAGGAAATTCAATCTTTTCCATTCTATATTTTTTTTAATTTTATAGTATCATTTTTTCAATTGGGATTACTAAAATTCCCTGAGCGCCAAGTTCTTTTAGTTTATCAATCACCTCCCAAAATTCATCTTCTTTCACCACAGAATGTACGCTGCTCCAACCTTCTTCTGCCAAAGGCAAAACAGTAGGTGATTTCATACCAGGCAAAATTGAATTGATGGCTTTAATGGCACTATTAGGTGCATTCAGCAAAATGTATTTGTTTTCAGATGATGTTTTTACCGCTTTAATTCTGAACAATAATTTATCGAGAATGGCTTGCTTTTCAGCAGAGAGATTTTTATTAGAGATTAAAACTGCAGCACTTTTCTTTACAATTTCCACTTCTTTTAAGCCGTTCATCAATAAGGTACTGCCTGTGCTTACAATATCGAAAATACCATCTGCCAATCCTATGCCCGGTGCAATCTCTACACTGCCCCCAATCTCTTCAATTTCTGCTGTAACCTTATTTTCGTTAAAGAATTTTTGTAAGATTTTGGGATAGCTTGTTGCCACTTTTTTATTTTGAAAAAAGGAAGGTCCGGTATAGGTCTCGTCTTTTGGTATGGCAAGTGATAATTTACAACCGGCAAACCCTAAGTTTTCTACCGTAATTACATCCTTGTCTTTTTCCCACACTTCATTCTCTCCTAATATTCCAATGTCTGCAACGCCCTGCTCTACATATTGAGGAATGTCATCGTCTCTTAAAAACAACACTTCTATCGGAAAATTTTCTGAGGCTGTCAGTAATTTTCTATCACCATTTGGCAATTTAATACCACATTGTTTTAATAAATCGAGTGATTTTTCGCTTAGTCTTCCACTTTTTTGTATGGCAATTTTAAGTTTACTCACGGTTTGATTTTATTTGCTGTCTGAGTAAATAGTGGAGTTAATTAAAAACCCCGTCTGTTTACTCAGACGGGGTTTTGAAATATTTGATATACATCATTAAAACCTTGCCTGAGGGCTAGTGTAAGAATGATGATGGTGTAAAGTTTTTGTATGCATTTTGTATTTTGAATTGCAAATGTAGGGCGCATGAACAAATGAACAAAATCTTTTTCGCCTTTTTAACTTTCAACAATGGCATTTACCAGCTTTTCCCAGCTAAACTTTTTCTTTTCTTCTTTTATATTTTCGATAAAAACCTGCTCGTCTTTCGTAAAATATTCCGTTATTTTTTGCGCAATAGCTGCTGCATTTGGCTCAGCGACTAAGCCTACAACGCCATCAGGCACTAGAGCTGGCAAACCTCCTACGTTTGTTACGATCATCGGAATCTCAAAATGGTAGGCTAGGGGTGTTACACCACTTTGAGTGGCATTTCTATAGGGTTGTATTACAACATCTGCTGCGCAGAAAAAATTTCGTACTTCGTTATCTGGTATAAAGTCAGTCCTTAGAATGAGCGTGTCTTTTAAACCTAATGCATCAACCTGTTCATCAAAAGGTTTTCTGTCTTCATAAAATTCGCCTGCTATTAAAACTTTTAAAGGCGGGGCAGTATTTTCTTTTTTTAAAATCGCCAATGCATCAAGCAAAATATCCAATCCTTTGTATTTTCTTATAAACCCAAAAAATAAAATAATTTTCTCATTACCCTCCATTCCAATATTCTTTCTGGCAAGTTCCTGCTCTATCTTTTCACCAAAATTATCGTACAAAGGATGTTGAATGAGTTGAACCGGTTTTGCTTTATCAAATATTTTTAAATCTCCCATCACTTTTTCACTCATCACAATAAAGGCATCAATTGGCTTTATAAAATACTTCGTAAAAAGATTATCTCCTTTTCTTTTTTCATGAGGAATAACATTATCGGCAATACAAATAATTTTTGTGTGTTTGTTTTGCTTTACAATTCTTAAGATCGTTCCTAAGCATGGACCCATTACAGGCAACCAATAACGAACAACAATAAAATCGGGGTTTAGTTTTTTAAGTTCCCGTCCAACCTTTAACCAGTTTGTGGGCAGCACAGAGTTAATGCAAACCTTAATATCTAAATCGGCCGGAGCAGGCGCATCGTTGTATTGTGTTGTACCGGGAAACATAAAGCCAGGATACTGAAGAGAAAAAGTATATATTTTGGTATGGAAGCATTGTTGTGTAAATTGCTTTGCTAATCGCTCATTAAATGTAGCGAGACCACCACGCAAAGGGTGTGCAGGACCGATAATTACAACACTTGCCATAATTACATTCCGAGTTTTTGTTCGATGAGGTAACTGTTTTTATCAGGAGAATTACGTGCAATTAATTCGCCAATAAAACCTGCCAAAAATAATTGTGTTCCAATCGTCATCGCAAAAAGCGCAAAGAAAAATAAGGGTCTTTGTGTCATTCCCGTTCCATCAAAAAAGAACTTAGAAATAGTGAGGTATAAAAATATGGTAAGTCCGACCATAAAAGCAAGCGTGCCCCACAGTCCGAAAAAGTGCATAGGACGCTTCCCAAATTTGCCCACAAACATGATGGAACCCAAATCTAGAAAACCATTTACAAAACGCTCCCAGCCAAATTTTGTAACGCCGTATTTTCTTGCACGATGTTCCACCACTTTTTCTCCAATCTTTCTAAAGCCGCTCCACTTGGCCAGTATAGGAATGTAACGATGCATTTCTCCATACACTTCGATGCTCTTAACCACCTTCTTCTTGTAAGCTTTCAACCCACAATTAAAATCATTCAATTTAATACCGCTGCTTCTTCTAGCTGCTGCATTAAACAATTTTGAAGGTATATTTTTGGTCAATGTATTATCAAATCTTTTCTTCTTCCAGCCGCTTACAATATCATAATTTTCTTCTAAAACCATGCGACGCAGTTCAGGTATTTCATCAGGAGAGTCCTGCATATCTGCATCCATGGTGATGATTACCTCACCCTGTGCTGCTTTAAAAGCTTCATTCAATGCAGCACTTTTCCCATAGTTCCGTTGAAACTTTATTCCTTTTACTGCATTGTTCTTTGTACGTAAATTTTCTATCACGGCCCACGAATCATCGGTGCTGCCATCATCAACCATTATTACTTCGTAGCTGTAATTATTGGCAGCCATCACTTTTTCTATCCATGCCATTAACTCAGGCAAAGATTCATCTTCATTAAACAGTGGTATTACAATCGATAGATCCATTTTTCATTTTTTGTTAACCTAGCA
>JBJXHA010000203.1:0-4155 GCA_046160275.1 Bacteroidia bacterium
TACATTCGTTGGTTATCGCATTTTTAGGCGTTTTCATTTGGTCATAACAAAGCGTTACCAGCTCTGGGAAATTCAGGCTTTCACTCACTTTGATGTTGTATTCCTCTACTAGTTGAGCAATACCAAATTGTTTTAAATAGGTAATTAGTTCCATTGTTAAATTTGCTAATCTAGCAACTCTGTTTCTAAAATATGTCGAAATTTGCGCAAAATCGCAATGATTTGCAGTAATTCATCCTTTTCTGTGCAATCATAAGCCTTTGAAATACAGTAAGTTTTACCTTCTAAAATGACAAAACGCCACCTTTCGCCCATAATTTCGCAGCCATAAATTGGCTTTTCGTTGGCATTTTGATGTTGTGCTATTAACATTGCTTCTAAAAGTTGCGCCATAGAATCTCCAGTTGGCTTTTTGTAAGGCTTATATTCTTGAAAGTGAAAATAAGGGGCTTCGGGTTTATCCAAAATTCCCGTAGCCACCATAAAGTCTGATTTCGTACTCACATAATGCCCTTCAATTGTGGCAAAAATTGTTTTTTCAAAATAAGTAAGAAAGCGATCATTGTCTTTTAAATAACCTAAGGGTAATATCCAACTAATAAATTTCATTTTCAAATCCTCCTCGCTCCAGCCCCTAATGCTTTCTACCATCATATCAAAAACACTATCAAATACATACTGTTCTCCTGCCGAGAACACAATGGGTTCAACTTGTAGCCAAGCCTGCATACGAGGTGTTTGTATCTTGACCATACTTTTTAGCCGAAACATTTTAATAAGTTCTGCTTCACTATACGATACTGTTTTTTCTTTTGCCATAACTTGTGTATGTTGAAATTATTTTCACAAAGATACACCTTTTCTCTTTTTTAAAAAAGGAGAAGTGCCTTTGAATATATCCTTATTTTCTTTCTATAACACCGTATTCATCACATATTTTGCTTTTTCCAAATAATCGGTGGTGAAGTGCAAACCGCGACTTTCTTTGCGAATGGTGGCAGATTTCACGATGAGGTAAGCAATGGTAATGATGTTGCGGAGTTCACACAATTCAGGCGAGAGTTTGGTTTTTTGATAAAAGGCTTCGGTTTCTTTGTAAATTAACTCAATGCGCACTGCCGCCCTTTCCAAACGTGCATTAGAACGAACAATGCCCACATAATTGCTCATAATGTTTTGAATTTCCTTAAAATTATGTGCAATCAAAATCCATTCTTCGGTGCGTGTCGTTCCTGTGTCGTTCCATTCAGGAATATTATCCTTCCATTCAATCGTATGCACAAGGTCTTTGGTGGCTTGAAACACTTGATGTGCATACACAATTCCTTCTAATAAAGAGTTGGAAGCCAAGCGATTCGCTCCATGCAAGCCAGAACAAGTACATTCCCCTGCGGCATATAAATTTTCTATGGAAGATTTCCCATTCGTATCCACTAAAATTCCGCCACATAAATAATGAGATGCAGGAACGACAGGTATCATGTCTTTGGTAATGTCAATGCCTTTGGACAAACAATGTGCGTAAATGGTTGGAAATTCGTGCTTTAGCTCTTCGGCAGGAATATGCGTGGCATCAAGGTAAACGTGCGGCATCCCCGAAATTTTCATTTCACTGTCAATGGCACGCGCCACAATATCACGCGGAGCAAGGTTGAGCCTTTCATCATACTTGTGCATAAAAGGCTGTTTATGATAAGGGTCTTTCAAAATTGCGCCATGTCCGCGCAAAGCCTCTGTAATCAAAAAAGAAGGTCTTGCGCCTGTTGGGTCATACAAAGAAGTGGGGTGAAATTGGTTAAATTCCATGTTTGAAACCCTGCCCATTGCTCTGTAAACCATCGCAATTCCATCACCTGTAGCGATAGAAGGGTTGGTCGTTGCGGTATAAACATTTCCCGCTCCACCCGTACACATGATTGTAATTTTAGACAAAATTTTTATTACTTCGCGGGTTTTCAAATCTAGCGCATAAATGCCATAACAAGCGATGTCAGGCGTACCGCGATTGACATACCAGCCTAAATGATGTTGTGTAATGACATCAATTGCAAATAAATGCTCTGTAAGGATAATGTTCGGGTGGTTTTTTGCTGCATCTACCAAAGCCCGTTGAATTTCTCGCCCTGTAGCATCTTTGGCGTGTAAAATGCGGTGATGCGAATGACCTCCTTCTCTTGCCAAAGACAAATCACCTTCTTCATTAATATCAAATTGCGTTCCCCATTTCATCAAATCGGCAATGCAAGCAGGGGCATTTTCCACCACAATTCTTACCACTTCTTCATTACACAAACCATCTCCCGCAATCAAGGTATCTTGAATATGATTCTCAAAATTATCCTCTTTCGCCATTACCGCCGCAATTCCGCCCTGCGCCCAAGCTGTATTGCTGTCATTCCTTTCGCCTTTGGTTATCACCAAAACTTTGTGCGTTTCGGCAGCTTTGAGGGCAAAGGATAAACCTGCAATGCCACTTCCAATTACGAGAAAATCAGTTTGTATCATATATTTTATAAGTAATGGATAATGAAAAATTGAGTTAACTTATTTACTATCAATGTCTTATGTGAGGTGTTAATGTGGACTAATCCTTTCCATGTGCTTAATCAATGGAGTATTGCCATTTTTACCTATCAACTATCACTTATCCTCTAAGTCTGCCTTATTTTCTCCTATTTCTTCGATTTTTTGCTCCAATTCTTTTTGCTCATTTTGGGGGAGATTCCCGCGCAATTGATTCAAAAGATAGGATAAAATAGGAATTGAAATAAAAACAAAAATAAATGCTAAATAGAATCGTGTCATTTGATAATGAAGTTATAAGCTTTACCCTTTAACGTTATGTTTTTCCTGATTGTTTTATCAACCTGATAAAGAACTTTTAGGTGAATCCCCTTGCAAAAATAAAAGAATTTATTGGAATAAGTAAGGAACAATATATCTTCCGTAGAAAAACCACAAAGTAGCAGAAGCTCTAGCATAAAGTTACACAAAGAAAAAGCCTTTACGCTCTAACTTTGTGAAACTTCGTGTTAAAAAAAATACAAGTTGATACTTTATTTTTTACCTACTCTTAAGGCAATATTTTAAAGTAAATTGCGAGTGAAATAATAAAATGCGAATGTTTTGATTCTGTTTATCGTAGTTTCCTTTCGTGCTATTGTGTAACGATGATTTTTTTTATATCTTCGTGCTTTATTACTGTAAAATTAACTGTAATAAGTAAGAAATAATGATTTCAAATTCTTGATAATCAATAATATAATATTATTCAATAACATAAACCAAATTCAACTGAATAGTTAGACATGAGAAATTACGAGTCAGAAGTCCTTGTCAAAACCTCAAGAAGTGGCGGAAAGGGAGGGCAAAATGTTAATAAAGTGGAAACCAAAGTAACTTTGATGTGGAATCCCGCGCAATCAGCTTTGTTTACTGAGGACGAAAAAGCGCGTTTACTGGAAAAATTGGCGAATAAATTAGATAGTGAAGGCTATTTGCAAGTTTCGGCGCAGGCAAAACGCTCGCAATTAGAAAACCGAGAACTTGCCTTTGAAAAACTCCATCAATTAATAGAGAAAGCCTTGATAATCAAAGCTGAGAGAAAGAAAAGTAAAGTTCCTAAAGCCGTTATCGCAGCTATAAAAAAGGAAAAAATGCACCGTTCTGATAAAAAAGCAAACCGTAAAAGCGCGGATTGGGAGTAAGTTGTTATATTTTGCGCGGTAACTTTTCTTATTTTTTAGCGTGGGAATTAATTCCCACGCTAAAAAATAAGAAAAGTTACGAAAGGTTTACGAAAATTTATCCCGCTTATCAGAACACTATAAACTACCGCAACAAGGTAATCGTTCCGCTTGCATAATTCGTGTAATCAATACCCAAAATACGATACACGACCTTAATCACATAAACGCCTTCAGGAACAGATTTTCCTTGAAAAGTGCCGTTCCAAGTGGCATTGATGTCATTGCTTTGAAATAAAACCCTGCCCCATCTATCAAAAATTTGCACATCGGCGGTGGCGATATTTTGATGAATAACTTTGTATTCGTCATTATGTCCATCATCATTTGGGCTAAAAGCTGTCGGCAAATTAAAATAATAGTGATTTTCTACGGTAATTGTAATCGAATCCTTTTTGATGCAATTTTT
>JBJXHA010000204.1:0-11048 GCA_046160275.1 Bacteroidia bacterium
TTTCATGGGCGACTCGATGAACTCCACATTTGGACATACGCCAGAGAAATTGATTTAATGCGAGATAAAATGCACTCCACTTATCTCAATTGGACGAATTTGACGGGAGCGTATAATTTTAACCAACTCGCAGGAGTAACTTTGCCCGATACCGATGCTCCCGCAGAAAATGGCACAAATATCAACATGGACAATAGCAACTGGCTTACGTCTTATGTGCCGATGGGAAATTCTACCTCTCGTAATACTAGGAATCAACGCGGAATATGGCAGACAACAGGCACAAATGATGCGCTCGACTCCGATGGGTTTTATCTAAGTGTGAATGTTCCCTTAACCGAAACAAATTATGCTACTTACGGGCATGATAATGACTTGTTTTTAAATGCCGTAGTGAATACAGATTTGCCTGTTGGGGTACAAAAAAGATACAAAGAGGTTTGGTACATAGATGAACAAGGAGCAGTAACGGCAAATCTTACTTTTGATTTGAATAAAATATGGGGTCCTGCGATTACTGCGAGTCAAGCCGCAAATTATGTGTTATTATATAGAAATGGAATAAATGGGGCTTTTTCTGTTTTCCCTTCTGTTGCAAGCCTTACAAGCAGTACCAAAATCACTTTTAATAACATCGCGCTTCAAGACGGCTATTTTACTTTGGGTACAAGCGATGAAATCAACAGTCCTTTGGAAGCAGCTTTAGTGGTAGGGCAATCCTATTTTGGAGCAAATAACTATGTCGAATATATTCCAGGAAATTTGCCTATTATTATTGGTGCGCCTCATGCAGGTTCGCTTATCCCTGCGCATTTGCCCACGATTTTAGAGCGATTAACAGACGGAGGAACGTATCAGGCTAGTTTAATGGTGAGGGATTCTATTATGTTAGCAACGAATGGCTGTCAAGCTCATGTGATTATCAATCATCTTCATCCCAAATTATTTGTGTGTACAGGAGAAATGGTTGAGGCATCGGGTTTGCACCCAGAAGTGAATCAGGCTTGGTTTGATTTTAATAATTTTATAGAGATTGCCAAAACAAAAGCGAATGATGGCTGGGGGAAGGGGCATTATTTTGAAATGCATACTACGGCAAGACCGCGCAATCAAATTGGTTTGGGATTAGATACAAACGATTTGAGCCAGCCAGATGCTACGATTGCTACAATGGCAAATCAATCTACGGTTAAGCATTTGTGTACCACAGGAGGCGCAAATTTCTTGGAAGTGGTAAAAGGAGATACTTGTTTAGGGAGTTTACTTGAAGCAAAAGGCTGGAATTCTTCTCCTAGTTACGCTGACCCACAACCTGCTGCGCCTTTTTTTTACGCTGGAAAAAATACGTGGAGGCATGGTTCTAATGCTTTTGGGGTAATTGATGCCACACATATAGAAAGCAGTGGGGCTTATATTAATTCTAACGCTAACCGCGCCAATTATAGCGGAGATGTCGCTCAAGCCATGCTTACCTTCATGGAAACCTTTTATGATGTCAATTTTTCTTGCGCGCCCTTGCCCATAGATTTGCTCAATTTTCGTGCTTATTTGCTAGAGCCGCAAAATGCAATTCGCTTAGCTTGGACTACGGTTTCGGAGATAAATAATAGTCATTTTATTGTTGAAAAGTCTTATAATTCACAAGATTGGACGAAGCTAGGGCTTGTTTATTCGCAAGGAAATACAACAGAACAAAAACAGTATGCCTTGATTGATAATGATTTAGCCGCAGACGCTATTCATTATTACAGGCTAAAACAAGTGGATATTGAGGGTAAGTTTACTTATTCTCCGATTCAATCCGTTAAATTAGGAAATGCGTCTCCTCAAAAAGTGGAAATATTTCCCAATCCAATAGTGGCAGGCGATAACATTAACTTTACGCATCAAGACCAAATCGAGCGGATTTCTTTATATTCTCTTGCAGGTTTTGAAATAGCCACAGAAAACAACAAACAAATTTACAGTCATTTACCTTGCGGAATTTATTTGTTAAAAATTAAGTTAGTATCGGGTGGAGTGGAGACTAAGAAGTTGGTTATAAAGTAGGGATGGATAAGAATAAATAGGGGAAAATAAGGTGCTGCGGCAATTCCCTTTATGGTTGTTTGCCGCATTTTTGTATTTTTGCCAAAAATAACCAAACAAAATGAAATTAGCTTTAATCGGATATGGAAAAATGGGCAAAACGATCCATGAGGAGGCGGTTTTGCGTGGACATGAGGTCGTTTTTATTGCCGATAAATCGGAGGACTTAGCGGTAACTCGTTTGCAAGAAAGTGGCGCGCAGGCAATCATTGAGTTTACGCATCCGCAAAGTGTGATGGCAAATTTGGAGCAATTGTTACCGTTGCAAATTCCCTTAGTTTGTGGTACAACAGGCTGGAATGCCCAATTCGATAAGGTTCAGGCTTGGGTAAAGGAACACGATGCTTGTTTTATGTATAGCTCCAATTTTTCGATTGGGGTAAATTTGTTGTTTAAATTAAATGAAACCTTAGCAAAATTAATGAATCCTTATCCGCAATATGACTGCTTTATTGAAGAGCAACATCATCGCCATAAGGCAGACGCGCCAAGCGGTACGGCTCTTTCTTTGGCGGAGGATATTTTGGGGAATTTGGAACGAAAAAATAAAATCGCCACAGACAGCCTATTGCATCGCAAGCCCGAAGCAGATGAATTATCCGTAGGCTACATTCGTGGAGGAGAAATTGTAGGGCGACACAAGGTCTATTATTCCTCTGAAACAGATACGATTACCCTTGAACATCATGCCCATAACAGAAAAGGCTTTGCTATTGGCAGTGTAGTTGCGGCAGAGTGGCTGCAAGGGAAACGGGGATTTTACCATTTTTCGGAAGTGTTTGGTTAAAATTACTCCCTATATCCTTTGTCCTTCTTGTTCATTTTAGCTTCATATACTTTCATTTCATCGCGCAGGCGAGCGGCTTCCATAAAGTTCAAATCTTTGGCGGCTGCTTCCATTTCTTTGCGAATGGAGGTGATTTTTGCTTTGAGTTGCGCCTCATTCATGTATTCTGCATTTTGTTCTGCGGCAATAGATAACTCCGTTTTGGCTTCTTCTTGCTGATATTTGCGATTGCCAAGCGAATCTTGAAAAATGTCTTTTTTCTCGCGGCGAACAGATGTTGGCGTGATGTTATTTGCTTCATTATAAGCAATTTGCTTGTTGCGGCGATAGTCTGTTACATCAATCAACTTTTGCATAGATTTCGTAATTCTATCCGCATACAAAATAACGCGCCCCTCAGAATGACGCGCTGCACGACCTGCCGTTTGAATCAAAGAGCGTTCAGAACGCAAAAAGCCTTCTTTATCCGCATCTAAAATCGCCACCAAACTCACTTCAGGTAAATCCAAACCCTCCCGCAAAAGATTCACCCCAACTAAAACATCAATCCTTCCTTCGCGCAAATCCTGCAAAATATCCACCCTTTCTAGCGCATCAACATCAGAGTGAATGTAGCGCGTTTTGATTTTTAGGTTTACCAAATAGGTAGTTAACTCCTCCGCCATGCGCTTTGTCAAAGTCGTAACCAGCACTCTATCCCCCTTTTTTACGGTGTTATCAATCTCTTCTAACAAATCATCAACTTGATTCACACAAGGGCGAATGTCAAGCGGAGGGTCAAGCAAACCCGTAGGGCGCACGATTTGTTCCACAATTACCCCTTGACTTTTTTCTAATTCATATTCCGCAGGAGTTGCTGACATATAAACCGTTTGCGTTACCATAGATTCCAATTCATCGAAAATCAAAGGGCGATTGTCGAGGGCAGAAGGCAGGCGAAATCCATGCTCAACCAGCACCAATTTTCGTTGCCTATCCCCATGATACATACCGCGCAACTGCGGAATCGTAACGTGGCTTTCATCTAAAATGAGCAAAAAATCTTCGGGAAAATAATCTAGCAAACAATAAGGGCGGCTTCCTTGATCTCGTTGAGAAAGGTAACGCGAATAATTTTCAATGCCCGAACAATAGCCCAATTCTCGCATCATTTCCATATCGAACTCAGTGCGTTCCTTGATTCTTGCCGCTTCCAAAAACATTCCTTGTGTCTCAAAATATTTAATTTGTCTGGTCAAATCATCTTGAATTTGGTGCATAGAATCCATCAATACCTCACGGCTCGTAACGAACAAATTGGCGGGATAAACGGTATAGTCATTCAACGTTTCCATTTTTCGCCCTGTCGAAATATCAAAACGCTGAATTTTCTCAATTTGATTGCCAAAGAAAATAAAACGCACGCCAAAATCATCATAAGCGGGAAAAACATCAACGGTATCGCCTGTAACACGAAAATTTCCGCGCGTAAAATCGGCTTGCGTGCGGCTATAAAATAATTTCACCAAATTATCAATGAACACATTTTGCGTGATAATCAATCCCTGCTCAATGAAAAAAATATTCGCTTCATAATCTTCTGGTCGCCCAATTCCATAAATGCAAGAAACAGAAGCCACAATAATCACATCTCTGCGCTGCGAAATGAGCGAAGTCGTAGCTTTCAGCCGCAATTTCTCAATCTCCTCATTAATTTGTAAATCCTTCTCAATGTAGGTATTGGTTGAAGGAATATATGCCTCTGGCTGAAAATAATCGTAATAAGAAATATAGTATTCTACCGCATTTTCAGGAAAAAAAGACTTGAACTCACCATACAACTGTGCCGCCAAGGTTTTATTATGGCTGATAATCAAAGTCGGTTTTTGCGTTTTTGCAATCACATTCGCAATGGTAAACGTTTTCCCCGACCCCGTTACCCCTAGCAAAGTTTGGTACGGCTCATTGCTTGTTACCCCCTCGACTAATTGCTTAATTGCTTCGGGTTGGTCGCCAGAAGGCTGATATTCAGAATGTAAGATAAACGGTTTTGTTTCCATACTAGTGTGGCTAATTGTGGGTAAAGTTACACTTTTTTCTAAAAAAAATAGCAGGACTTACACAAAGTGTGTAAAAATCCTGCTATTTTGTTGAAAATCTATCTTTTTTTACGGCTTCACTATCATAAACACTCTTAGCCCAATATGCGGCGCAGGGTTAAAATAAGTTTCGCGGCTTTTAATTTTGATGGCTTCCCTTGGGCTATACCAACCGCCGCCTTTGGTTACACCAAACCATTCTTTGTCTTTTAGGTCGTTAATTCCTTCCATATCAATCATTTCTGAAACATTTCCGCAAATATTATACAAACCGTATTTATTGGGTTTGAAGGACTTAACGGGACCTGCTATGATAAGATGGTCGGAGTTTACTTCTTTATTTTTAACAGAAATATCACGAAAATTACATAAGAAATTCCCTTGCCTATCCGTTACTTCTAATCCTTTCCAAGCATAAAATTGGAAGAAATTGCTGGTATCTAATGGTGCGCCTCGTGCTGCATCTTGCCATTCTTCTTCGGTAGGCAAACGAAAAACAACTTTCTTAAACTTACGTTTTTCTTGTGGGGTAGCATTGTAAACATCAGTTAACCATTTACAATAATAACGAGCTGCCGTCAAAGTAAGGTTCACTACGGGATAGTCGTCATATCCCTTATGACTGTGGTAGTTGTAAGCTAATTCTTTCATTCCCCGAAATTCTTCCCAAGCACTTGTATCTAATAAGGCAACTTTGTAGGCATCAGGATTCGACACCCGAATTGCATTCAAAAAGGTGCGGTACTCCGCATTTGAAACCTCGAATTTTTCGGCATACAAGGTGTCATTAATTTTTGCAAATTGCTTTTCTAATTTATGCACATCTAATAATTGTGCAAAGGTTGAAAAGTAGCACCCCACCCAAATTAAGAGTAGTCCTATGCTTTTTTTGGACATAATAGGCTATAGAATTAAGAAATGATATGATATAAACAAGGTTTGATTCTCCCTAAGAAGTGTTTCTTTACAGTGAGCAAAAATAGTAAATTCTCCTTTGACATGAAGCAAATTTCTTACTGTAAAATGGAAAATGTAACAAATTTAGTAAAAAAGAACAAATCATAAATGCTAAAAATTCAAAACCTTTGGGCGAATTTAGTGTTTTGAGTTAGTAGTTTTTCGAAATAAAAAAGCTCTTCGACTCCTTATCACAAGTAGTATGGAAGAGCATAACAAAAGCACCAACTAAATAAGCAAGGTTAATATGAGCAATCCGGTACAGTTGTAACTTATCCTTTCGCAGGATGTATGTTACTATCGGAAAGTAAATTTTATACTTAGTAATAAGTAATTCTAATTGATATTAACAAAGGCAAAGATAGAGAATATGTTTATAGAAAGCAAGTTTTTTTTGAAAAAAATATAATTTTTTTTGAAAAAACAGGCAACGCTTTAGAATAGGTGTTGATAATCAAATGATTATAGTAGCCCTAAAGGCATTTTTATTGTTCTGAAATTACATATCGTAACACATTTGGCTCAATACTGATAATTTTGGTTGTATTAGGCAAAAAAGTAATTTCAGGAATAAGGTTTTTATGTAGTAGCAAGTGTGTGTAAGAGATGGGATAGGCATAAGCCTTTTTTTGCAAAGGTTCGTATTCGTTAAAAGGAACTAAGCAACGAATGATGATGCAAGGTTTGCCTGCGGAGTAGTCTGCGTTCCATTTTATGGCGACTTTTTCAGGTAAATTTTCCACTAAAATAGGAATAAACAACTTTATTTCGGTGTAGGATTTTGGCAAAAAATTGACAGAAACTTTTTTGGTAGAGAGCAAACAAGCCGCAGGACATTCAAGCGCTAGCTTTGTTTGGTAAGTTTGATAGAGTTCGGGCGTAACAAAATGTTTCGTTTTTACCATAGCAGGTGCTTGCTTGAGCGAAGCTGTTACATATACCCATACACTATCAGGCTCGATTTTGGGGCTTCCCTCCAACTGATAGGTTTTCGCTAGGCGAATGTCTGCATCTAATACTACGGGTACTTTTTTGGCTTTTAGCTGGTCGGTTTGGATATGCAAGGTATCTTCTTCTGTTTTTAATAATCTTACCCCATCAGGCAAACCCTCAAAATTTTGCAACGATTGGCGAAGATTTACTACCCCTTGAGAAAAACGCTCATCATAACGCAATAATAACGTGTCTTTTGAACGGAAATTTGCCAAAAGCAATTGATTCCCAAGCCCTTCTACATAAAAGGTGAGTTTGGGAATGACTTGCCGGGAAACATATACATTTTCAGGAATTTTATAAATCTTGCAAGGATATTCTAATGTGGTATGATAACTTTGGTTGAGTTTTAATGATGCCCATAAGCCAAATGCTAACAGAAATGATAAAACAACCATTCCTTTGTTTTCGATGTTGATATTTTCAAAAAAATTAAGGAGCATAACATCGGAAATTGATTAAGATAAGATGAAGGGAATTGTTTCTGCAAGTTTAACTAATCTATTTGCTATTTGTTTAACGAAGCAATCGGCATTTGAGTTATGGAAATGAAAAGGGCTAATTTAATTCAAAACAAGCCTAATCTCAGCTTTTTGGGCAATAAAAATAATTTTCCTCCATTATATTATCAAATTCAGTTTGTTCGTTCTAATAGAAAAATGCAAATTTGCAACGAGAATAAGCGAAAATAGTGGATAGGTGATAAGCCATAGGGAACAAAAACTAAAGGATTGAGGCAGACACAGCTCTCCCTTCTCGTATATAATGAGCCTAAGTCTTTGATAAAGAAGATATTAATACATCACTTAGCCTCGTCTATCACCTATTCACTTTCAATTATCACCTATAATCCACTGCTTACTGAATAATTGTCTTTATATGAAAAAATATTTATTTTTCTTGTTTCAAACTTTGGGAATGTGGAGTTTTGCTCAAAATCCCGACATTTATTTGATTGACATAGCTGATAATGGCGAAAAATATGAAGTCAAATATGTGCTGCAACTTACGCAAAATAAAGGGTATGATAATCAGCCCTATTTTTCTCCTGATGGTAATTCTTTGTATTATTCTGCTAAAAATGTAGGCGAACTCCATACAGACATTTATCGCTTTGACATCAAAAATCGCGCAATTACCGCAGTTACAAGCACGCCCTTTGAGAGCGAATTTTCTCCGTGTATGTATGACAATAAACATATCAGTGTGGTGAAAGTAGAGCGCGATAGTTCGCAACGAATTTGGGAATATACCATTAGCGATTATGAAAAACCGCATGCTTTGTTGTCTAGGGTAAAGAAAATCGGCTATTATGCATGGATAACGGAAACTGAAGCCGCTACTTTTATTGTAGGAAATCCGCATAAATTAGTGCTGAACAGCATGGAATCGGGAGAAAAGCCTGTCGATATTGCTTCCGATATTGGCAGAACTTTGCACAAAGTACCCAATGAAAAAGCGGTTTCTTATGTGCAAAAAAGCAAAACAGAGCCTTGGAAAATTATGAAATGGAACATGAAAGGCGAAAAAACGGAGATTATTACCGCTTTGGAAGGAGTTGAAGATTTTGCATGGACAAGCAAAGGAAACCTTATTTGCGCAAAAGAGGGCATTGTATATCGTTTTAATCCTAAAAAGGACAAAGAATGGGTGAAAGTTGCCGACCTAACGGTACATGGTATCAATCATTGCGGACGTATTGCCATTCATCCAAAAGATGAAAAACTAGCAATTGTTGTTGAAAAATAAATAAAAGCAATATTTTTAAGAAAAGGGGGCAACGCGTGTGTCCCCTTTTTTGTGTAGCAATTTCTTCCCCCACAATTTTATATGCAGTTCATTGTCATCACTCCGCCAACTTTCCTTCCCAATGAAATAGAAGCAATTCAAATGCTAATAGCCGAAGGGCTTACGCATCTTCATCTGCGAAAACCTCAAACAAGTTTGGCGGAAATGCGGGCTTTTTTAACACAATTACCTGCCGCTTGTCATGCTAACCTTATCTTGCATCAACATCATATTTTGGCGAAGGATTACGAAGTAAAGGGCTTGCATTTTAACCAAAAACAACCTTTTTCTGAGGGAATAGAAAAGCCGAAAAATCTTTCTTTTTCTCAAACAACGCATAGTTTAGAAGAGTTACAGCACATTTCTCCTCAAATAGATTATGTGTTGTTAAGTCCTATTTTTCAAAGTATTTCTAAAAAAAACTATCCTGCTGCTTTTACTGCGGAGGCATTAAAGCAATATTTTCAAGAAAACCAAAAGGTTGATTTTCAGAGAATTGCCTTAGGCGGAATAGACGAAATGACAGCTTCGATTGCCATTGAATATGGTTTTGAAGGAGTGGCAATGTTGGGCTATTTGTGGGAAGATTTTGAAAAAAATGCAAATTGTGAGGAAGTGTTGAAAAAATGGCAAGCAATTACAAAAAAAGCGTAGTGTTAGCAGGTTAAGTAAGGTGAGCAAAATATTTTGGCAAGCTCAATACAAGTAAGTGACTGCTAAAAGTGTATCTGTCTGGTAGTCAGTGTTTTACTTCTGACAACTGTTTGCTGTTAATTGTCCACTGATACTAAGGTTTTAATTCCATAGAAAAAAGCGTATTTTTGTGCAGAGATGCCAAAAGAAGTGCGTGTTTAACATTAAAATAACACAATGCGAAATATAATAAATACGATATGGATTATGATTGCGGTTTATTTGACGGCAATTTTTGTGTTAATGTACGTTTCGGACAAGGGAAAACGCTACTTTGAGCAAGGACAAGTGTGGGAAGGCGAGGATTTGTTTGCGCCTTATGATTTTGCGATAGAGAAAGAGCCTGACAGTTTAAAAAAGGAAATTATTGAAATCCGTAAAAATATATCCCCTGTTTATCAAGCAGATACGCAAGTAGTTGCCAAAGTAGGACAAGCGATTGAAGAATCTATTCGCCTTTTTCAGGAGAATGTAAGGCAATATAAAGTTGCAGATTCTGTGCATCAGACGGGCGAAATTGAGCAACTGCAGCAGGTTTTTTTTAAAGCACATTATAAGGCAATCAATCCCGATGATTATATACATACTTTGCAAGAGGATTGGCTGACCTTTATGCAAGATAAGGCGGATAAGGCTTTGCAAAAGATTTATGAAAAAGGCTATTTGAGTTCTGTCCCCGATTCTTTTCAACAAGGTACGATTGCGCTGCGCCTACAACCACAACTAGAAAAAATCATTGCGAGAGATTCTTTTTTGTCTGAAAATGAGGTTTCTATTTTTGTGCATCATTTGTTGAAGAAACAACTGGGGGCAGGGAAGGAGGCGGGGAAAAATCTGCAACTGCTAACGCAAATTTTCCTGCGTGAGTTGCACCCTAACTATCGTTTCAACGATTCACTTACCAAAGTCGAAATGCAGCGAGTTACACAACTGGTTTCGCCTGTTTATGGGAAAATTTCAGCTAAAACGGCAATTGTTTTGCATGGACAAGTAGTTACGCCA
Source organism: Bacteroidia bacterium (assembly GCA_046160275.1). GTDB lineage: Bacteria > Bacteroidota > Bacteroidia > J057 > J057 > JBJXHA01. The sequence goes on from JBJXHA010000204.1 coordinate 10,387, forward strand.
GAAATTGCGCATATTTTAACTTCCTACATCAGAACCCGAAATAACAGCTTGCAAAGCTCGATGTACCGATGGGAATTATTAGGTCGTTTTTTGGTAATCTTATTGTTAAGCTCTGTTTTGTTGGTTTATCTTGCCTTTAATCGCCAAAATATTTTTTATAATCCTCGCAAATTAGGCTTGATTTTATGCGCTATGTTTTTGACCTTAATGCTGATGACTACTTTTTTGCAATTCAAAATATGGGAAGATATATTAAGTTCTAAATCAAGTATTTACCTTGCTCCAGCCTGCTTTGTCCCTATTATGATAAGTAGTTTTTTCGATTCGCGCACGAGTTCGATGTGTAATGTGATTATTGCCTTGTATGGAGCAATTTTGGTGCAAAATGGGGCAGAATATGCCTTTATTCAAATTGTTACAGGGACAACGGTAGTGTATAGTTTGCGCTTGATGAGCAAGAGAGAACATTTATTTTATACTTTGCTTTACATTTTTTTGGCTTATTCAGGTTCTTATTTGTCTTTCCATTTTTATAGTCGGGCAAGTTGGGAATCTATACACTGGACTATTTTTATTGTGTTCGGCTTGAATGTGCTGATTACGACTTTTGCTTATCCTTTGATTTATATTTTTGAAAAGGTATTTCGCGTTACTTCCGATTT
>JBJXHA010000205.1:0-3511 GCA_046160275.1 Bacteroidia bacterium
TGCGTAGTTTTTCCTTGGAGGATAGGCTTGGGGTAGTAAAATGTAAGGTAAGTTGGGACATTCACACTGATGTAATGCAAATATTTTATGAAAGTTCAATCAATGAAGAAGGTGCGAACAACGATGCAGCTTGGGCAAAAACAGGCGTGAAAAAGGGGGATATTTTGTTTGAATTGATGGGCGTTTCTGACGAAGGAATGACCACAACTTGGGCTGGAATGAAACCCACTAAAAACTTAGCACACCTGCCTTTAGAACAAGGCACTTTCTTTAGAAAAGTAATAAGTAGGGATAAGTAATAGTGGATAATTGAAAAATAGGGCGATTTTTATTTGTTTTTATTATGTTATATGTAAAAAGGTCGAAACTCATTGATGAGTTTCGACCTTTTTACATAGCCACTTCTATTAATTTTTCAAGCAGCCAAGCCTTTTCTGCTAAGGGGGAGGCGTGTAAAATATCTTTCGTTAATTCTGCTTTTTCCCCTTTTTTGCTCAAATCTGCGTAGGCTATTTTCTTGAGAAAATTGGCAAAATTTCGATTTGCATTTTTATGCGACTCTGAAATCGTCTTATTTCGATGCAAAAATACCCGAAAACTATTCAAACTGCTATCTAATAATTCCCATTCTTGCTGCTCGTAATACATTTGTAGCAGTAATTTTCTTGCATCTATGTCAAAAAAAACATCTTCAAAAGTACAAGCATTCAACAATTTTAAAATTTCAGGATAATTTTGCTTATGAAAATATACCTTTGCTTGGCAAAAATGAAAGGCATCTCTTTTATGCGTTTCGGGCAAAAAGTCCTGATAATCAAGGATAAAAGCCTGCGCCCATTCATGCTGTTGCAGCCGCAAAGCCAAAACTGTAACGTTCTTATAAATAGGGGCGGGGAGTTGCTGCTGCTCATCTAACAACCAACCCTCTTTCATTTGTTGTTGATATAATTCAAATAATTGTTGCTCAAATTGTTTTTCTCCTGTATTAATTTTTAAAATACAATAATTTCTTAATGCACCTTGTAGATTTTTTATTTCTTGTAAACTAAACGCCTTGTGATGTGTATGAATCGCATTCTTACACGCCGAAAAATAATGAATCTCGTCAGCATGGCGCAACATTTTATACAAATGATAATAAACCGCAATGCTCGGATATTGTTGAATTTCAGGGTGTTCTTCAATATATGTCAAACTTTCGGCTAATAATTCTGGCTGAAAATTGGTGTTTAACATGGCATTTCGCGTGTGCATGGCGCAAGCAATTTCGAGTTTTTTGGAAAGAAAAAATACATTCAAAAAAACATCTACATTCTGAAAAGTCAACTTTGTATCCCTTTGTTGCGTTTGGGTTAAATAACGCGCATGAGATTCTGCAACAATAAATTGATGGTAATAATAATTTGCATCTTTTTGTTCAATTTTTTCTTGGTAACTTTGCAAATCATCTAAGATTTTTTCGTAACTTTCGTCTATCTGATAATTACTATAAAAATTTAAAATGTACCATAGTTGTTGATATTTATCTTCTTCAAAAATATGACGAATCAAGAAATCTTCTACAAGCTGATAAGTTGTGTAACGTAAACGAGAAATTTTCCCTTTATCGAAAGTCGCTTTTCCCCAAACGACTTGAAAAAGTTTCTCATCACTGACTTTTTCTGCGGATAATTGAGTTTGTTGTGCTTGCTGTAACAAATATTGTAGCAGTTGTTGTATCGCCTGATACTTGGCATAATGCAAGTTCAGGTAGTTTTTTAAGGCTTTTTGTTGGACAGGTGTTAAAATTTTTAATAAAAATATCAATTTATTTTCTTTCATATCGGCGATTGTGTTGGAAATGGCAAAATTAATGTAATTGGCGGTGTGATGCAAATTAGTTTTTTTTGTTAGAAGTTTGAAACCTGCATATATTGCCGAAATAAGGTTTTTAACACAATAAAGGCAATATATTTTATTATTTTCCAAATTAAACTTTGCAAGATGCTTAGATTTTTATCTCTCATACCAAATTTAGACAAAGTCAAAGGCTTAACAAGCACCTTTTGCTTGTTTTTGCTTGCTTTATTGTTCTCTACTTGCAAGCATACAAATCCCAATATCGTTAACGAAACTTGTAAGTGTGAAAACCTTACGGAACTAAAAACCGAGAAAAAAGGCAAAAATAGCGTAAAACTACAATGGCGAGGCGGAAAACAAGCCGATGCTTATGAGTTGATATTGAAAAATATAAACTCACAGCAGGTTGAAACGCTCAAAATTGATTCTCTTAGCCACCAAGAGGCGGCAGAATTGTATATAGACAATTTGAAAGAGGGGACAACCTACTCGTTTCAGTTGAGGAGTATCTGCACTTTGGCAAATTGTCAAGGAAATAGCTATTCTCCCACAACAGAAGCGATGCTTGTGGCAATTCCCCCCACCGATTGCGAAGGAACGGCAAACCTAATTATCAATGAAGTAAAAGAAGATACAATTGGTTTGTCTTGGTATGGCTTAAATACGCAAAATTTCGTGCGAATTAACGTTGCAGATACCGCAGGAACTGTCGTTTTTCAACAAGACTACCTTGCACCGCCAGTTACGGTTACGAATCCGCCTCAAATGGTGCCTTATGATTTTCGTGGGGCTACCAATTTGCCTAATGGTGATTATGTATTGTGGGTAGAAAATATTTGTAATGATGAAACTTCGGGTCCTACGGAAATTGGTATTTTTAACATTTACCGAACTACGGGCGGCGGCGGACCTATCGTTATTGTGGAAGATAACATTGACATCTATCAGCCAAATGGTTGCGCCTCTTGTGGTGTTAACTTGCCTACAACCAATACGTTAACTAATAATTGCTTGAAGGAGGTAAGTGTAAATCTACTACAAGCACAAGTCCCAAAACAGGTTTTTGTAGGGTACAAACTACCTGGTAATTTAACTGCTTCTTGCGCCCCTACACAGTCAAATTTATGGCGTATTAAAGCATATCAATTGCCATCGAACATTGTATTAAACAGCAATAATAATTCTTATCGCATTGCTTTGCCGCCCATAACTTGTTTGTGTAGCAACCAAAATTATCAACTAAAAGTAGTGGCGCGTCAAAGCATGATGCCTTTGTCCAATGGGCAAACTTATACGCAAAATGGCTGTACCTATTGTAATTAGCGACAATTTTTAGCCCTAATAAGGCGTACAAAAAACTTGAAAGGGCTAAAAACTGTTGGAAAACTGCTCAAAAATGTAATCGCATCACAAAGGGTTTTGTTCTATCTTTGTAACATCAAAATCAGTCAAGCCTAGATGAGTAATTTAAACTTGACATAATAAATAAGTAGTAGAACATAAGTAAGTTTGGCATTTCAATTAAGTAAAACAAGCACTGTATGAGCAATCCACACGAGCGAGGAGGTAGGTAGTCCCGTTCACTCGGTTTATCTATCTCCCGCTTGGTACAGACGGGAAAACGGCTAAGTTTATACCTAGCAGGGTTTTCAATGCCTTGCTAGGTATTTTT
>JBJXHA010000206.1:0-7928 GCA_046160275.1 Bacteroidia bacterium
ATTGTTCTCCTGTGGAGCAGGGCATTTCTTCAGGTTATACAGATATTTATTCAGAAAACCTTGATGGTATGTGGGTTGATATTCCTCCAGGAACTTGTAATGGCGATTACTGGGTGGTAATAGAAGCAGATCCCCACGATGTTTTCTTGGAAGAAAATGAAACCAACAACTGGGCGGCAATTCCTGTAACGCTTACCCAACAAGTGCCTGCGGGACAAGGGCTTGCAAACATTACTTACAGTGGAGATACACATCTTTGCGCAGGTGAAACGCTCACCCTTACCGCAAATGCAGGAACAGACTACGCTTGGTCAACGGGGGATTCAACTCCTTCTATTACTGTAACACAATCAGGTACTTATGAAGTTACGGTAACTTCGGCTTGTGGCGTAGCTACTTCTACTCCTATTGCCGTAACGATAGAAGACCCTGTTACCCCTCCTGCTACGGCTGCTACGAATAATACCGTTTGTTATAATCAACCGACTACGGTAACAGCAAGCGGCACTGCTACGGGCTATCGTTGGTTTGATGCCATGACGGGTGGTAATTTGTTGATTGATAATGCTTCTTTCACGACACCTAACTTAACAGCAACGACTACTTTTTACGCCGAAGCATACAACTTGCTTCCAGGAGCGATTGTACATGGCGGACCTTTGGATAATACAATTGGTACAGGTGGAAACTATACGCAAACTACACGTTATTTGATTTTTGATGTCTTGCAACCTTGCGAATTGGTATCTGTTTGGGTATTGGCAGGGGCAGCAGGAACGAGAAATATTCAACTGAGAGATGATACAGGAGCCGTTTTGGATAGCGCAGTGGTACAAGTTCCACAAGGGGCAAGCCGCGTGAATTTGAATTTTTCTTTGGCAACTGGTACAAACTATCAACTAGGGGTAAAAGCGGGTTCTTTGGTGAGTTTATATAGAAATAATGGAGGCGTTACTTTTCCTTATCCTGTATCTACCTCAACAACCAACCTCGTGAACATCACAAATTCTTCGGCAGGTTCTACGGCTTACTATTTCTTCTATGATTGGGAAGTAAAAGCGCAAGACAGACTTTGTATTAGTACTCCTCGCACACCTATTCAAATTGATGTGCAAAATGCGATTACTGCTAGTCAGACGTTAAATATTTGTGAAGGCGATAGTGCAATGATTGGTACGGCTTACTATACTCAACCAGGTACTTATACAAATACCTATCCTACCACTTTTGGTTGCGATAGCACAGTTGCTACTACTTTGATTGTTAATGCATTACCAAGCCCTAGTATTTCGGGTTTAACAGCTACGACTTATCCCAATACAGTGGCTTCCGTTCCAATGACAGGTACACCTGCGGGCGGTACTTTTTCGGGACCTGGGGTAACAGGCAATAGCTTTAATCCTGCACAAGCGGGCATTGGCGGACCTTATACGATTGCCTATACTTATACAAATTCAGAAGGTTGTACTGCTACTGCTACACAAGAAGTATCGGTTTACGATGCGACAGGCATTGAGCAACAACTTCAAAGCATGGATTTGAGTGTAATGCCTAATCCAAACAATGGCTCATTTAAAGTGAAATTTGAGTTGAAAGAAACGCAAAATGTTCAACTTGCTTTACTTAACTTGGCTGGGCAAAAAGTATGGGAAGAAAAGCTAGGTAAGGTAACGGGTACAATTCAAAGAAATGTACGCGTTCAACAACTTTCAGCAGGTGTTTATTTCTTCGAAGTACAAACGGATAATGGAAATTATCGTACAAAAGTGGTAGTGGAATAAGATTTCTCTAAAGTTTACTATGGATAAAATTGTCGTAGATTCCTTATAATAAGGAATTTACGACAATTTGCTTTTGTGTGTTTTTTTGAAAACAACTATTTTTAGGGTATTATTATTTTTTAGAGGAAAATCTTTTAAAAATCTAACGATAATTCAAAACCATTATGTTATATTTGCACCGAATTATATGAAACAATCCTAAAGCAAAACAAAAATCAACTATTTTTAGCTAATATGAAATCCATAGAAACAACATTTTTATTTAAAAAGGCAGTTTTTATCCCAATCACAGGTTGTCCTCCCTCATAAAATGTCCCCCAAGACAGATTACAATGTGTCATATACAAATAATAGGGTATGAATTGGCAAAAAAGAAAAGCATAATGACTTCTCTGAATGTTTATTGTCAAAATTATTCACAAACTTTTGTTAACAAATAGGTGTTTATAAATTAGGAAAACATAAATTCAACTTGATATAAATAAACAGCATAACTTTATTCATAACACAGTCTAGTTATATTTTTCAAACAATTTCAAATCATGAAATTAAAATTCACATCACATTTTTTCCTTTGGTTCATGCTCATTATGCCGCAGTTCTTGCTTGCTGAGGCAGACGATGTGTATCATGAAGCCACTATTAACAATCCAGGCTGCGGTGCCAACAATTACCGTAGCGTAGTAACTCCGACTTCGGCGCAAAGCATGGCTTTGGCTTGGAATGTGGAGTATCAATTTTATACAACGAACACCTACCTCTATTACACCACTGATGGCTCAACCCCTTCAGGTGCAAATGGCGTAGGAACGGGAACAACATTGGTCATTAATGGTGCTTATAGTTGTAATTTTGGAAGTCCTATAGTTGATGTAGCAACAGCAACTATTCCTGCACAACCTGCGGGAACAACCGTAAAGTACATTATCAGTGCAGTACATTCAGGCGGTGGCAATGAAATTTGGGCAAATGGCTGCGGTAACTGTGGCTCGCCTAATAATACGGCTGCTTTGGCTACGGTATTTAATTATACTGTAACCGCTTCGGCTAGTAATGTGGACGTATATTCCACTGGCGGAACGGCTACTTATGCGGGTTATTCCACGTTAAAAGCTGCTTTTGATGCGATAAATCTTGGGGTATTACATACAGGGGCTATCAATATTCGTATCAATGCAAACACAACGGAAACCGCTACGGCATCATTGAACGCAAACCTAGCACCCGCCTCTTACACCAGTATCAACATTAAGCCTACTGTGGCAGTAACGGTAAGTGGAAGCATTGCTGGTGCTATTGTGAAACTAAATGGTGCAGACAATGTTACAATAGATGGGCGCATTAATGGAAGTGGTAGAAACCTTACCATTCAAAATACCAGTACCTCTTCTGCTACTGCTGCGGTATGGTTGGCAAGCGTGGCAGTAGGAAATGGGGTAACGGCTTCTACTGTCCGAAACTGCGAACTTCTTTGTGGTGTTGCCCAAAACACTGCGACTTTTCCTACCTTTGGTATCATTATGTGTGGTACTACGATTAGCGTTTCGTCAAATGGTACAGACAATGATAATAACGCTTTCATTGCAAACCGTATTATTCGTTGTCGGTATGGGATTGTAACAAGAGGTACAACAACTAATCTCAACGAAAATGTACAAGTGCTAGATAATATTGTTGGTCCTACCTCTTTTGGCACAGATGAAATTGGGAAGGTCGGAATCTTTATGCAAGCAGATAACAATTCTATTGTCAGAGGAAATACCGTTCAATACGTGGGAGGTAATTTCACTAACACAACGGGAGGTGCTGACCGTGTGGGAATCGCGATTGGAGGGGAGTCTTGGTCTACGGCACCCTCTACGCTCACTTCTACCAATTATTCAGTCACCAACAACCTCATTCATGATGTGATAGAGGAGAGAACATTTTCGGCTCTTGGTTTGCTCTTGGCTACTACCAATAGTGGGTCTGCAACCAATAATGTTGTGGCAAACAATTTCATCTACAATGTGAAAGCAAATGGAACAGGTGGAGACCAGGCTGTAGGGCTTGGAATCGCAGGGGGGCATAGCGACAAGGTGGTGTATAATTCTATTCGTATGGAGGGAGATGTGGATCCAAACTCAAGCGCATCTGCCACTAGCAACTTTGGTAGTGGCATTCGTATTGCCAATGTCAATGGCACAACTCACCTTAACCTTACCTTAAGAAACAATGTAGTCTATATGGACTTGTTTAGTAGTTCAGCTTCTACGGTTCGTTATTATGCCATTAGTGGAAATAGTGCTGCTTATACCTTTGGCACGGGCGGCGAAAACTATAACGACTACTACATTAACCCCGCCAATACACAATGTATGACAGGAGGACTGGGTTCTACTGCTGCAGTTACGCTTTCTACTCAATTTGCTACCTTAGCTAACTGGCAAGCGGCTTACACTGCGGCACAAGATGCTAACTCTGTGCAAGTTGACCCTGGCTTCACCTCAGCCACAGATTTACATCTTAGCTCGGCTATGGGGGGGATAAACGATATTGGTACGCCCATTGCAGGTATTACTACTGACTATGATGGAGAAACAAGAAGCGTAACTACCCCAGAAATGGGAGCTGACGAGGCAATTGCCTGTACAAGTGTAGCAGGTGGGACTATCGCTCCCGCTACGCAAACGAAATGTTCAGGCGCAACTGCCTCTATGAGCGTGAGCGGCGCAACTTTGGGCATTGGTATTTCTTATCAATGGGAGGTTTCTACGACAAGCGGTTCAGGTTTTGGAGATGTAACAGGCGGAACAGGAGCTACTACTACTTCTTACACTACAGGTGCGTTAGCAGCAGGGACTTACTATTATCGTTTGAAAGTAACTTGTACGCCTTCTTCTACAATAGGCTACTCCAATGAATTGACTTTAACCGTCAATCCAACACCTACTGCAACTGCAAGCAGTAACGCGCCTATTTGTGCAGGAAGTGACATTAACCTTACGGTAACTACTGATGTCGGAACAGGTTTTACTTGGTCAGGTCCTTTGACATATACTTCTACTAGCCAAAACCCTACGATTGCAGCAGCGACTGTTGCTCATTCAGGGATTTATGCGGTACAAGTCTATACTGCAACTTGTAGTGCTACTGTAGCGACTACGCCAGTATTAGTAAATCCTGCTCCTTCGGCTGTAACAGCTACTACTTCTGCGAATACTGTTTGTGCAGGAAGTACTGTTAATTTAGGTACAACAGGCGGGGTAACAACGGGTGCGATAGCTTTTACCGAAAACTTTAACGCTGCCTTATCAGGTTGGACTCTTGCCAATACAGGGACAGGTGGAACAGTTGCCGCTGCTGACTGGACATTAAGAGCGAGTGGTTATATATATAGTATTGTTTTCATCACACCTGATGTTAGTGGCTTCTATCTCTCCAACTCTGACGCACAAGAAAGTGGAAGTACCACAAATACAACCATGACCTCTCCTGCTTTTAGTACAGTGGGATACACGGGTTTGAGTATTGCCTTATCCCATTATTTCAGGTATAGTGCCTCGCCAGACTCTGCAAAAGTGCTGCTTTCCCTAGATGGAACAAATTGGACTAGGGTACAAAGTTATGTTTCAACACAAGGTACGCCTTCTGTTTTTACAAATGCTACAATCACCGTACCTCCAGCCTTTGAAAATCAAGCAACAGTTTATTTACAATTTCAGTACAAAGCACCTTGGGGATATTATTGGGCGATAAATAATGCCACCGTATTAGGTTCACGAACAGGACCTACTTACGCTTGGGCTTCTACGCCAGCAGGTTTTACAAGCGCGAGTGCTACCCCTACTGCTACTCCAACTGTAAGTACTACTTATAATGTAACAGTAACTAATGGCACGAATTGTTCCGCTTCAAACTCGGTTGCGGTAACGGTTAATCAACCGACAACAGCGATGGAACGCGATACAGCTTGTGTAACTTATACATGGTCAAAAAATAGTACGGCTTACACCGCTTCAGGTACATACATTGCGACTTCAACAAATGCGGCAGGTTGTGTTCATACTGATACCTTGCATTTGGTGATTAATCAACCGACCACTGCGATGGAACGTGATACCGCTTGTGTAACTTATACTTGGGCAAAAAATAGTACGGCTTACACCGCTTCAGGTACATACATTGCGACTTCTACGAATCTCGCAGGTTGTGTTCACACTGATACCTTACATTTGGTGATTAATCAACCGACGACAGCGATGGAACGTGATACCGCTTGTGTAACTTATACTTGGGCGAAAAATAGTACGGCTTACACCGCTTCAGGTACTTACATTGCGACTTCTACAAATCTAGCAGGTTGTGTTCACACCGATACCTTGCATTTGGTGATTAATCAACCAACGACTGCGATGGAACGTGATACCGCGTGTGTAACTTATACTTGGGCAAAAAATAGTACGGCTTACACCGCATCAGGTACTTACATTGCTACTTCTACAAATGCGGCAGGTTGTGTTCATACAGATACTTTACATTTGGTAATTAATCCATTACCCATCGTATCTATCACAGGCTTAAATGCAACTTATTGTTCCAATGCATCAGTGGTAACATTGGCAGGCTCTCCTTCGGGCGGTTCGTTTATGGTAAATGCTTCTGCTGCCACTACTTTCAATCCAGCGACAGCACTTGCTTCTAATACAATAGACTATACTTATACAGATGCAAATGGTTGTTCTGCTACGGCTAGTCAAAGCGTTACAATTACGTCACATTCTACCGTAACTTTGGCGCAAACAGGTGGTATTACAAGTGGTACAGGTGTTACAACGCTAACCCAAGCGTGTGCGGGTACGCCTATTAAGTTGAAAGCAACTACGGCGGGACCTGGCTTGAATGGTACGAATCCCTACCAATGGCAAAGAAATGGAGTGGATATTATGGGACAAACGGCTGATAGTATTGTTGTAACAAGTGGTTGGGGAGTTTATCGTGTTCGCATTAATAATGTAAATAACTGCCTTACCAATGCCGATACCTTCTCTATTAGTTTCCGCTCTTTACCAAATGTGCAAGCAGGTACAGACAAAAATATTTGTACGGGTAATAGCGTAACTTTGGGTACAACAAACAACGCAAGTTATACCTACTCATGGTTCCCAACCACAGGTTTGTTAAGTGCTACGATTTCTAATCCCGTAGTAACTGCCACTACAGGCTCAACAACTTATACGGTATATGTATCACAAGCAGTTGCTAATTCAGGTGGTTTGGTATGTTCAAAATCAGATGCAGTTGTGGTAAATACACTTACACCTCCTGCTGCGCCTACGATTTCGATTACTGCACCTGTGCCTGCTTCTTCAACTATTTGTGAGGGTTCTGGTGTGATTACCTTGTCAGCAAGTGGTACAGCTGGTGCTACGCATTTACAATGGCTAAAAAATGGAGGGCAAGTAACACTCACCACGAATTTGTCGGGTGTTGTGAGTATTTCCAATACTTCGGGTATTGCAGCAAATTACACAGCTAAAGTAAAAGGTACTAATGGTTGTTTTTCTCCTGCCTCAAATGTAGTTTCTGCTACTATAAAACAAGCAGCTGCTCCTACCATTACCCCAGCAGGAACAAGTAATATTATTTTAGTGTGTTTTGGTGCTAATACCTCTGCATCTGAATTATTGACAGCAAGTGTAACGAGTGGTACACCTTCTTATTCTTGGTATCAAACAGGACTTGCAGGATTTATTGGCACATTAAATACCTATAATGCAGTAATTAGCAACACCACGACAAGCAGAACTTTCAACGTAAAGGCAAATTACGCAAATGGTTGTATTCGCTCTTCTGTAAACAAAGTAGTGCGTAAAAACACGACTTGTAGAGAGGATATGACTGTGGTTGAGGAAGTTGCATTGGCAGAAGAAATGATAGCTTATCCAAACCCAACAAGTGATAAGTTGAAAGTTACTATCAACAATAGTGCTGCATTTAGCGGAAAATTAACCTTGAGCAATGCTTTAGGACAAATCGTAATGAGTCAAAACATTGACCTTACCGAAGGCAATGCGATGGAAACGTTAGATATGTCTAAACTGCCACAAGGTGTTTATAACCTTACTTTTGATACTGAAACTACGCACCAAGTAGTGAAAGTAGTGA
>JBJXHA010000207.1:0-6765 GCA_046160275.1 Bacteroidia bacterium
TCGTAGCGTTAATGATTCCGATAGCCTTGCTTGTGTGTCGTAGCACAAACATTGCCCCCTCCAAATTAATGATTCCCATTTCTTTTTCAGCCTTGTTAGGGGGAACAATTACCTTGATTGGGACTTCTACGAATATTTTGGTAAGTGGTTTTGCGATTAAAGCAGGAAAAGTACCTTTTGGTATGTTTGAGTTTACCTTACCTGCTTTATGCCTTACGGTCATTGGATTGGCATACTTATTTTTGATTGGTCCCTTTTTACTCCCCAAAAGAGAAAACCCGCAAGAAGATTTGCTTGCCAAAGAAGCGGAAGTATATATTTCGCAGGTTCGAATTCGCAAATCAAGCGGCGATGTAAATAAACCCATCAATAAATCGCGCCTAAATACGGATTTTGGGGTGCAGATTTTAGCAATTATGCGAGACGGAATGAACCTACATGAGATTAATCGAAATACCCTTTTGCAAGAAAATGACCTCCTCAAAATTTCTATTACCCCCAATAATCTAAACAGAATCAAGCAGTTAACAAATGATTATAGTTTTACTAAAGACGAAACCCGCATTTTACCCAGCGATGCCAGAAAAATTTATGAAGTAATGATTCCTTTTGGGTCGGAGTTAGCAGAAAATTCTCTGCTCAAGATGCAGTTTCGTACCTATTATAATGCGAGTGTCTTGGCTATTCGTCATCGTGATGAAACGATTACGAGCCACATTTCAGAAGTGATTTTGAAGGAAGGAGATATGTTGTTGATATATGCCTCTCCTGATGAAATGACAAACCTAAAATCCAAAAAGATGGTAGTCCCCTTGTCTGAGCATGAAGAAAGTCGCGTAAATTACAAAAAGGCAATTCCTACGGTACTCATTGCGATTGGTGTAATTACTTGCGCGTCCTTAGCCATCGCCCCCATGCTAATTTGTGCGATGGTAGGTGCGCTGTTATTGGTAACAACCTCTATCATGAAACCCAAAGAGGCTTATGAAGCGATTGAGTGGAAAGTAATTTTTATGATGGCGGGCGTTTTGTCGATGGGTCATGCTTTGGAAAAAACAGGCGGTGCAGAAATTATTTCCAATTTTGTGCTAAAAAACATGGGGTCATTCGACCCACGCATTACCTTAAGCCTTATTTTTGGTATCACCTTCCTCTCCACCAATGTTTTATCTAGCAAAGCAACCGCCGCGCTTATGTGTCCCATTGTGATTAAACTAGCAGAAGCTATGCACATCAGTGAGCGACCTTTTCTCGTAGCCGTCATGTTTGCCTGTTCGCTTACCTTTATGACCCCGATGAGTTACCCCACGAACACCATGGTTTACGCACCAGGTCATTATAAATTTAACGACTACCTCAAAATCGGAACACCGCTAAATATCATTATTTGGATAGCCGCTTCGTTGATTATTCCGTTTTTTGTGCCGTTTTAAATTGAGAACCTTGTTCAAGAACAGTGATTTGGTAAAAAATCTATATTTTTTTTACCAAATCACTGTTCCTCATTATAGTGCAATAGAAAAATAAAATAATTGGTCAAACCTTGGATAAGGAAAGGCTTTAAAATATCGAAATCGTGAAACTGAAAGTGAATGGGAAGGTAGAAATCAAATAAAAAGGTTCGCAATTCTTCAAAGAATTGCGAACTTTTTAATCCTATTTATAGCCTATTTCTCCCTAAAAAACACATTCAAAGGCACACCTCGAAAATCAAAAGCGAGCCTTAATTGGTTTTCTAAATAGCGTTTGTACGATTCATGCACATATTTGGGGTGATTGCAGAAAAAGAGAAAAGTCGGCACATTGGCGTTTACTTGCGTTACATATTTAATGCGAATAATGCGCCCTCTTTCCGCAGGGGGATGATGTTTTGCCACCGCCTCTAACATTACCTCATTTAATTGGCTGGTAGAGATTTTTTTCGTTTTATTTTCAAACACCTTACTTGCCTCATCTAATACTTTGAGCAAACGTTGTTTCTCAACAGTAGAAGTAAAAATGATGGGAACATCATCAAAAGGCTTAATTTTATCGCGAATAAGTTTCTCGAAATCGCGGGAGGTATTGGTTTCCTTTTCCACTAAATCCCATTTATTTACAACAATCACAATGCCTTTCTTATTTTTTTCTAAGGCAGAAAAAATCGTAAGGTCTTGAGCTTCAAGCCCATCTTGTGCATCAAGCAATAAAATTCCCACATCACAATCCTCAATCGCCTTCATGCTTCGCAAAGTCGAATAAAACTCAATGTTTTCTTGCACTTTGCTTCTTTTACGCAAGCCCGCAGTGTCCACCAACACAACATCATGGTTAAACGCCGTATATCTTGTATGAATACTATCGCGCGTAGTACCCGCAATCGGAGTAACGATGTTGGAATTTGTTCCTAACAAAGCATTTACAAAGCTAGATTTCCCTACATTGGGCTTACCAATTACCGCAAAACGCGGCAAGCCTTCTTCTTTGTCCTCATCAACTTTATCATCAGGCAATAATTCCACCACTTTGTCCAAGAACTCCCCTGTGCCAAAACCACCTACTGCCGATACAGGAAACACCTCTCCTAGCCCCAATTCATAAAAATCGTAGATGTCGTCAAGGTAAGAACTGTTATCTACTTTATTCGCCAATACAATCACTTTTTTGGGTTCGCGGCGAATAATTTGCGCAAATTCTTTATCCAAAGAAGTAACCCCTTCTCTTACATCTAACAAAAAAAGCAACACATCTGCCTCCTCCATTGCAATATGCACCTGCTCACGGATTGCTTTTTCAAACATCTCTTCGGATTCAGGCACATAACCGCCTGTATCAATGACATTAAAAATTACGCCATTCCATTCACATTTTCCATAATTTCGGTCGCGCGTAACCCCACTAACATCCTCCACAATCGCTTTACGCTCCTCAATCATTCGATTAAACAAAGTGGACTTCCCTACATTCGGTCGCCCAATAATAGCTACAATACCCATAATTTTTCTTTTTCGCCTGCAAAGGTACGATTTTTTTATGGAAAAGGCGGAAAAGTCATTTCAGAAAAAAGTACTTCTTAAATTTAAAAATATCTCTTACCTTCGTTACCTCATTTTTAACACAATAACACCATGACAGTAGCAGAAATTATGATACAATTGGAGGCTTTAGGCTCGGAGCAAACCAAAAAAACATGGATGAAACATGGCGCAAAAGAGCCTTATTTTGGGGTAAAGATAGGAGATATGAAGCCGATTCAGAAAAAAGTGAAGGAAAATTACGCCATTGCTATGGAATTGTATGACACAGGCAATAGCGATGCGATGTATTTGGCGGGTTTGATTGCCGAACCCAAAAAGATGAGTAAGGCGGATTTACAGCATTGGGCAGAGCAGGCAACTTGGTATATGATTAGCGAATTTACGGTGGCTTGGGTGGCAGCAGAAAGCGATTTTGGCTGGGAAATGGGTTTACAATGGATTGAAAATGAGGAAGAAAAGATAGCTTGTTCGGGTTGGTCGACTTTAAGCGCTTGTTTGAGTTTGGAGCGTTTTACGCCTCCTAAGGATGAAGAATTACTTGCTTTATTAAATCGAATTTCAAAGGAAATTTACCTTGCCAAAAATCGGGTGCGCCATACGATGAATCATTTTGTCGTTGCCGTAGGTTCTTTCGTTCCTTCATTGACAGAAAAAGCAAAAGAAATCGCCGTAAACATTGGAACAGTAGAAGTAGATATGGGCGGAACATATTGCAAAGTGCCTGATGCAAAAGCCTATATCGAAAAAGTAGAAGCAAAGGGAAACATTGGCAAAAAACGTAAAATGGCAAGATGTTAAACCAGTGAATAATGAATAGTGATTAGTGAATAATGAGAAATGCTTTTTTTCTAATTTGATACTATCGTTGCTTGGTTGCGTTTACGACTTGCCTTTACATACAAATTGCTTTTTAAAGTTTAACCATCAGCAATTTAAACATATCTAATTCCTGTTTACTGATTCCTGTTAATTCCATGAACACAACACCTCTCACACTTACACAACGCCTAAAAAGCATTTTTCGGCGTGTGTTTTTATTTTCTTTTGTTATCTTATTGATAATGATAGGTTTATTTGTTTTTCGTGCGCCTATTTTGCAAGGAGTAGGAGATAATTTGGTGCATGAAGATCCTTTTTTAACGGCTGACGCGATGTTTGTGTTGGGGGCTGGAACTTATGAGCGGGCAGTAGCGGCAAGTAAGTTGTTTAAAAGCGGAAATATTGCTAAAATCGTGGGTACAGGCGAAATGCTTAATCCTTTGTTAATGGCAGCAAATTGTAAATTGATGGACGATGCTACTTTAACTAAAACAGCACTCATCACAATGGGAGTGGATAGTACCAAAATTGAGGCTTTGTCCAAAGGTACTAGCACCTATGAAGAAGCACAAGCGATTTTGCAATATGCCGAGCAAAAGCAACTGAAACACATCATCATTTTGACTTCTATGCATCATACGCAAAGAGTTCGGCTTGTATTTAAGAAAATCTTTGCCAATTCTTCTACCCAAGTTGTTATACGCGGAGCTTATCCTATCAATTACTCCTTAACAGCTTGGTGGGAATATGAAGATGGGTTGATTTTTGTAACAAATGAATATATAAAGTTGGTGTATTATAAATTGAAAGGGAAGATTTAGTTTTTATAGGGTTCGGAACTTTCTAAAAAGTTCCGAACCCTATAAAGTCATGTTCTAACCTCTTACTACCGCCCTTGCAAATTCTTGCATTCGTTTCAACATTTGACTCAATCCATTGGCGCGATTAGGAGAAAGGTGTTCTTCTAAGCCTGTTTCTGCCAAAAAATCGAGTTTTGCCTCCACAACTTCGGCAGGACTATGATGCGAAAGTACTCGAATGAGCATAGCAATTAAGCCCTTTGCAATAATCGCATCACCATCTGCACGATACACTACCAAGCCATTTTCTTGTGAAGGAACAAGCCAAACTTTTGATTGGCAACCTTTTACCAAATTCTCGTCAATCTTTTCTGCTTCCGAAAGTGAAGGAAGCGTTTGCCCCATTTCGATAATGTATTGATATTTATCTGTCCAATCATCGAACAAAGAAAATTCCTCAATGAGTTCTGCTTCTATTTCTTGTATGGTTTGCATAAGTATTTCTATTTATAAACGAGAACAAAATTAGCAAAAATATGACGAATGGTTAAACTTTTTTTCCGTAACTTGCTCAAAGTTCAATTATATCGCATGATTCAAATGAAAAAAATCAGTATTCTCTTTAGTCTTTTCTCTTGCTGGCTTGGAACAAGCCTTGCACAAACGCCTACTTGGGCAGGAAATGTGGCTTCGATTATGTACAATCGTTGTACCTCTTGCCATCATCCCGGTGCTATCGCGCCTTTTTCTTTGATGACTTATGCCGATGCAAGTGGCTTGGCATTTGACATTCAAGATGCAGTAAATACCAAAACAATGCCTCCTTGGCCTCCCGATCCTACTTACAAGCCGCTTGCGCATGAGCGTGTGCTTTCAGCAAGTGAAATTCAAACGATTAATGATTGGGTTCAAGGAGGCGTACCAGCAGGCAATCTGCAAAATGCCCCTACCCCGCCTACTTACAGCAATCAACCGACTATTGCAAATGCTGATTTGGTGAGTACCATGCCAAGTTATACCTCAACTGCTACTACATCGGATATGTATCGTTGCTTTGTGATACCTTCGGGACTGAGTGCGGTAAATTATATTACAGGCATGGAAGTTATTCCTGGAAATGCAGAAATTGTGCATCATGTACTTGTTTATCAAGATAGTACCCCTTTACCTGCACAATTAGATGCCCAAGATCCAGGTCCAGGTTATACTTCTTTTGGCGGAACAGGTTCTAATAACTCGAAGTTGATTGGTGCTTGGGTGCCAGGTCAAAAACCTGTTTTTTATCCAATGGGCATGGGGGTACGCCTTGCACCGAATACCAATATTATTTTGCAAGTGCATTATCCCAAAGGAAGTTCTGGGCAAACAGATGCAACGCAGGCGCGCATGAAATTGACGACTAGCCCCTCTCGCCCACTTTTTATTGCACCTATTATCAATCATGGGCCTAATTTATTGAATGGACCTTTGTTTATTCCTGCAAATACCGTCAAATCTTTTGCTTCTCAATATAATTTGCCCGCAGTAAATCTTTCTATTTTGAACATTTCGCCGCACATGCACCTCATTGGGAAAAGCATCAAGGCTTATGGCGTAACCCCTCAAAATGATACCTTGCCTTATATCAATATTCCTAACTGGGATTTTCATTGGCAAGGGAGTTATATGTTCAAAACAATTCAAAAAATACCTGCTTCTACGAAATTAAGGGGGGAAGCGGTCTATGACAATACAAGCAACAATCCTAATAATCCCCACAATCCGCCGCAAGATGTTAGTTTAGGGGAAGAAACAGATGATGAGATGATGTTGGTATATTTTACCTATACTTTGTATTTTCCGGGTGATGAAAATATTGTATTAGAACAAAATACGAATACCGATTTATGGGAAGAAATGGGAGATTTAAAAATAGAAGTATTTCCTAATCCTGCATCGGATAAGCTACAACTTACGCTTCCTCAAGGAATTACGTCAGGTACACTCCGCTTGATTGATAGCAAAGGTTCGATTGTAAAATCTATTACGCTTGAGCAACTTTTGGGTAAAGATGCCATTGATGTAAGTGATTTAGCTTCAGGAAATTATACCTTATGGTTAAGCAGCGAACAAAAATCGGGCTATGTGAG
>JBJXHA010000208.1:0-4620 GCA_046160275.1 Bacteroidia bacterium
TACAAGTACTACTAACTCAAAAGCTATCACAGGCTTAACAGCGGGTGCTACTTATAACTATCAAGTACAAGCGGTTTGTAGCACAGGTTCTAGCGCGTATTCAACTGCTTCTTCTTTCACTACTACTACAGCAACTACTTCTTGTACTGATAATTATGAGTCAAATAATACAGCCTCTACTTCTAAATCTATTGCTGTAAATACAAATATTACCGCAAGAATTGGTACTTCTACTGACGTTGACTGGTTCCACTTCTCTACGGCTTCAACTGCACCTAAAGTGAAAGTAACTTTAACGAATTTGCCTGCAGATTATGATGTAATATTGTATGCTTCTAATGGAACTACACAATTAGGTATTTCTCAAAATGGTAGTACGACTGCTGAAGCTATCATCTATAACTCTTCTTCTGCTGCTGCTACTTACAGAGTAAAAGTATATGGTTATGGTGGTGCATTTAACTCAACTGCTTGTTATACATTGAATGCTTCAAGAAGTGCTACGAACTTTGTACGTCTTGCAGGCGAAGAAGAAGATGGTATCAAAGCTTTGACAGAAGTAATGAACATCTACCCTAATCCAGCGGCTGACTTGGCAACCATCGTTTTTACTGCGCAAGAAGATGCACCCGTAGAATTTATGGTGTTTGATGCAATGGGAAGAGCTGTGCGTGTACCTATGACACAAGGCGATAACAAAGACGAAATGGTATTGAATTTGAGCGAAGTAAATAATGGTATTTATTTTGTTCGCGCTACTAACGGAAACGTAACAGAAACAAAACGTTTGGTAGTTGCACATTAATTCATCGTTTCCACTTTTGAGCGGGCAAATGCAACGCTCAAGGTGGTAAGTATAAAGTAAAATCCCTTCAAGGCGTAAAAACCTTGAAGGGATTTTGTTTGGTAGAAACTTAAATATTGTTACTGAGAGCCCTACAAATATAATTTTTTTAGGTCATTGAGCGATAGCCGAAATGACCTAAAAAAAACAGATTGCCAAATTAACCTTGTTGCTTACAACTCCATTTCCGCCTCTACTGCAAAATGGTCGGACAAATACATTTTTTCATTCTTTTTGGCACGAAAAACCTGCACTTTTCGGTTCAAGTGTTTGATAAATCGGTTATTTTTTCGAATCAAAATGTAGTCCAAAATCAAAGGTTTTTCTTTACGAAAGTCTTTGTCTGTGCCGTAAGTTGTGTTATAAGTTCCTTCGGTTTCACCACTCGTTTCGCCATCTTCTGCCTGCAACACCTCCAACATTTCCTTATAACTTTTCTCATCATCTTTGGGCGTATTCAAATCCCCAGAAATAAGAATGGGGACATCTTTCTTTTGAAAAGGTTGAATTAATTCCTTGAAAATTTGGCGAAATTGTGTATTTCTAATTCCTTGAAAATCATCTGCTTGAACGTGCGTACCAATTAATTGAAAAGGTTTGCCATTTTTTTGCCCCTCTATCATGGTCGCACCTTTTCTTGCCATACAGTCCGCTACTGCGCAATTTTTAAAGCGAATATCTTTTACTTTTTTAATCGGCACGCGACTCAAAATCCATACGCCACTGTGCATTTTCAACCCAATTAATTTACGATTTGCGGGTCCTACTTGATAAGGATAAAGCTGTTTTACCCCTTTTCGAATAATATGACGCGCTCGGCTCAAAAAAGCCTCCTGAAACACAATCACATCATAATCCGAATTTTGCACAACATTGACGATTTCACGCGCGCGCTCCCTTTTTTGAGAAGGTTTAATCATATTGGGCAGCATATAAATGTTCCAAGAAAGCACCTTTAACTTTTCAGTAGAAACCACTCGAACACTGTCCATTTGAGAAAGAGCGCAAGAAAACCTGAGAACAAGAAAAGCAAGAAAAAAAATTCGATACATAAATTATCTTTGAAAATGATAGGCAAAGGTAAGAACTATACGAAATTCTTATGTAATCTTAGAACGAAGAAAATGTTAATTTATTGGTTTAGCATCTGCGTTCCTTTTTTCGATTAATTCAAAGCCCTTATTCGAGTTTAATTGTGTCTTGATAAATTTTGCAATTGACTGAGCCTTAGCAATTTGTTGCGTTGCTACATAATATTCTATACTCGAAGATAAGCCCCGATAGGCTACCTGCAATTCATTTTGAAACATCTCCATCGCTTGCGGATAAGCCTCAATAATTTCCGCATAATACAGCATTTTTTTCTGCGCCAAAATTGCCACCGCTTCATATTCTTTGTCAGCCTCTTGCCTTAAATTTACCCGCCAATAAAGATCCGCATTGAGCATTAATTGACTTAAATCTATGGGAATGACTTCATAAGGCATTACTTTTCTGGCATGTTGCATCAGTTTTTGAATCTTTTCTACCGCCACTGCCGCCTCTTTTTCATGCCCTGCAACAGGAGGAATTTCCGTTTTCACCAGTTGTCCATTCACAGAATCCTCTTTTATCGTAGTTTTTGTCCATTTCTCGAATTGTTCGGCATAACTATTTCCTAAGCGATAAAAAGCCTTGCGATATGCTGAAATAATGCTAGTTCTAATGTGTTCATCGTGATTTACGCGCCCATCATCTAAGCCTCGAAAGCGAAAAACTTGCATTAAATTATGGTACATTTTTTCTTGTGCAATGTGTCCCAAAACAATGTCATTTGCTGTTTTTTCTGATTTTTGAATAGGAACTAGGCGATATGCCATGCCTTCGAGTTGCAAATAATCTTGTAAATTAGCGTAAGAACCTGTACCCATCGTATTGGCAAAATAAACGGGGCGTTTCCAATTTTCTTTGGCGACATTGCGCACCAAATTTACCAATGCCGAATCTTTGCGGTAAATAATATTTTTGCCTTTGATGCGCCAAGTCAGCGTGTCGGCAAGTAAATCGGCATTTTCGCGGGAAATGACACCATTTTCAATCACCTTTTCTTTGTTAATGGGCAACTGAACAAGAGCATTTTGAGGATACGGATAAAATGCAAACTTTTCACCTGCATAGTCATTCTTTGCCATATCTATTTGAAAAGCAGGCGATTGGTTCTCTTTTCTTTTCAACTGGTCAATGCACCAATCTGAAATGAGCAACTCCAAATTCACTACGCGCACATCTTCCCTCACTTTTTCCACCTCTTGCAAATACCAAAGTGAAAAAGTATCATTGTCGCCACCAGTGAGCAAAATGGCGTTTTTTTCGCAAGAATTGAGCAAATTATAGGCATAATCTATGTCCACCCAACGTCCTTTTCGTGTGTGGTCATCCCAATTTTCTACGCACATAATGAAAGGCACAAGCATCGCAAAACCTGCCGCTAATTCTTTGTTTTTTAGATATTTGTAAAAAATTTCTGTCAAAAATAAAGCGCCTAGCCCCACCCATATCGCAAAAGTTTGGAAAGAACCTGCATAGGCATAATCTCTTTCGCGGGGCTGCATCGGAGTTTGATTGAGGTAAAGAATAATGGCAATTCCTGTAAAAAAGAACAAAGTTCCGACTACTAAGGCACTTTTTCGGTGATGCGTAAATTGCCAAATAAAGCCCAACAAACCCAACAATAGGGGCAAGCCAAAATACCAATTATTGGCTTTATTTGCCCTATCACCTGTCCAAAATTCCCAACCTGCATCTTGCACATCGCTTTTTCGCCCCACAAAATTCCACATAAAATAGCGAATATACATCTGTCGAAACTGATAATCTAAGAAGAAGTAGGCATCTTCCAAAACCGTAGGTTTATCATCTTTGGGGTTATCCGTTGTGCCTTTGTCTTTTACATAATGTTCGTAATTATAGGAAGAATAATACTGATTGTAATGAAGCGGCTCTACGCTATACATTCTTGGGAAAAAAGACATATCGCTGCTATTAAAATCATAATCTTGCTGCATTTCGTCCATCACATATTTTTTTTGCCCCTCCCAAATCGTGTAACGCATATAGTCATCTTTGAAAACAGGATAACCTTCTGCATCGTGTTTGGGCGAAATATTATAACGAGGGCCATAAAAAAGGGGTCTATCGCCATATTGTTCGCGGCGCATATAACTCAAAAAGGTCATCACATTTTCGGGGTTATTCATGTCTAAGGGAGGATTTGCGCCCGACCTGACAAAAATGAGGAGATAGGAAGAAAATCCAAGCATAATGACCACATAACACAAGGTGATGGTGCTAATTAAAGCATTTTTTCGGTAATGACTAAAAATCAATAAGGCAACGGAACATAAGGAAATACAGCCTCCTAAAACCATGCTGCCCGTTCCCATAGGATAGCCTAGACCGCCTTTATCAACACCTGCTCTGTCAATTGCACCTGTAAAAAAGAGCTCAAATTGTTGCGCAAGGCTAATTGTATATTGTAGCACACCATATTGAAGGAAGGCAAGAATGGCAATCGAAATGCCTAAAGTTGCCAAAATACCCTGCCAGGTTGCCTCATATTTTCGGAAATAATAAATGAATGCCAAAGCAGGAATGGTAAGTAAATTGAGCAAATGCACCCCCGTAGAAAGCCCTAGCAAATAAGCAATGAGAATCAACCATTTAAGGTTTCTGTCGTCATCGGCGCGCTCTTCCCATTTCAACATCAACCAAACCACCACCGAAGTAAAAAAGGAACT
>JBJXHA010000209.1:0-4090 GCA_046160275.1 Bacteroidia bacterium
CGCCACTTCCATTGATAACTTGAGCGTTGTTTGGAGTAGGAACCGCCATACCGCCTTGGTCTCCCCAACGGTCACGCAAACCAATCAACATATTGTTATTGGCATCAAATTCAATATCGGCAAAAACAGGTTGTGGATAACCCGCTTCTGGCTCAGAATAACCTGCAAACATAGAAGGAGTAGGCATGGTATTCGTTGTTGTCCAAGGTCTCCAATTAGCAGAGCCATAACAATTACTTGCATCTGCAAAGCCACAACCTCTGTTGTAATTCAAGGGAAATTCTAATACTTTGGTAAAAGTATTGGCAGTTGGATTATAAGCATAGACCAAGCCATTCAAAGAACCGCCTGCTTCGCCATTGGTAACAACTCCAATATATACCAGTCCATTTTTTACTTTTAATCCAAATGGGCGAAGTTCGTTATTAGTTACGCCTGCGGGTAAACCCGTCAAAGCCCCAATCATAGGGACAACTAATACTTGCGCAGAACTCGTAGGGGCAACAGGGTTACTTGTCGAACTTAAAGGAATACGGTATAAGCTACGATTATTTAAGTTTACCGCCCAAAGGTATAATTCATCTTCTGAAATGTCTATATCTCCAAAAGAAATACGACCTACTGCATTGAAAGAGTTACCATCTAAGATATCGCCGGTTATGCCTGTTGTCGTAAAATCATGTGGATCTGTACCGAAAACAGGTGTACCAAACAAGGTGTTTAAATCCACGAACAAAGCACCCGCATTGGAGTTGTCCGTAGGATTATTAATTCTATAAATACAGCCAGGATTTCCGTTGGCATAACCTGTAAAACGTTTTTGATAAGCAGAGGCAAATAAGGTATTAGAAGCTCTTTGATAAGCCAAACCATAAGTTGTACCTATTGTTCCTGCGGTTGCTTCTGTCCCATTTGTTGTAGGTGTTTGATAATCCACCGAAATAATGGCAGTTTCCGTAGAACCTACATTATTTCCCTCAACATAACGATTGGTATTAAGTTTAGGATTTGTTTGGCAATAATCGCTCGGAATATTTACGCCAAAATTTAAGTTACAATTTGCACCACTTGCAAACTGCACATCTGATTTGTTATCATTACCGCGGCGAGCGGGTTGCATATAATTGAGCGAAGTAGGAATCGAGAATTCTACTCTGAACGGAGCGGCATTGCTTCCATAGTTAAAAAACCAGTTTCCGTTGGCATCTGAAGTAGTCGTACCAAGATTTGTTCCTGCGGCATTAAAAACCGTAACATTAATTCCTGATTGTGCTGTTTCTCCATATTCAAATTCTCCATCTTCGTCCATATCTCTAAAAACTACCCCTCCTAAAACACCTGCGCCACAAGGCGAAGAACAAGCCGCCATGCTTGGCGCAGTAGTAGTATAAATACAAGTAGGAACGGAAGCAAAATAAGCTTTAATTTGAGGGACAGAACCATCAGCAGCAATTTTTACGTTGCTAAAGGTGTAAGAGGTCGTAGAGCCTAAAGCACTCGAATGTACATAATTACCAATCACATCGCCCGTCAAAATCAATGCACCTGCGGGAGTAGGAATGTTGGTATAGGAAAGGGTAACATTCGCGGTATAATAATCATCGCCTGCAAAACTTGCAGTACCATTATTATTACAAGCTGAAGTAGGTGTAATGACTGCATTTGTGATATAACACAAGGGAACACAGGCAATACTCGCCGACCAGCCCGGAGCCGTAATCGTGGCATTAGATACAAATTTTACCGTTAGGCATGAACCTTTGGCAAAAATTGTACCCGGCGATGCAACGGAGTAAGTACCTAACAAAGGAGAGGCGGTAGTAGGCCCATCGTAAATATAGAGGAAATCTAAATTATCCTCTAAATCGAAGGAGTTGAAAGTCAATTTCATACGCCCACCATTGTTCGCACAAAAGGACATCGTGTAGTTAGAATTATCAAGATAATTCCCACCCGATCCCCCATCAAGGAAGGTACCCGTACAGCCCGTTTTCGTTGTACCTGATTGCGTAGCAATCAAAGTATAAGTTTGAGCGGAAGCCATGAAAGGAAGGAAACCCAACAGGAAAATAATCCATGCAAATGGCTTTGCATTTTTATGGAATTGATTTTCCCAATACCTGATAGCGTTTACCTTCACCCCTGAAGGAATTTGAGGAAGAAAGTTGTTCATTTGTTCAAGGTGATAATCTGGTTCAACAACAAACTTGTTGGATAAATCATTCATATAATTAGTCATTGTTATTTGTCAAAGAAAAACGAACTAAGGAAAGTGCCTAGCACTTGTTGAAAACTGATTTTTGTCTTTTTGCGAAATTACCCCTTTGTGTTCTTCAAATAAGAGATAAAACAATAGTCATTCGTCTTACCCTTTTTAATAGTTTACACAATTAAGCATAATTGATGCAAAAGAATATTTTTACTAGCTGAAATATTTTAACTGTATGTTAGATTTAGGTCTATTTTCAAAAAATAGCAGCCTATTTTCCCCCTTTTTTCTTAACGAATCCGCCACAATATTTCATTTAGTCATTAGCTTCTTACATCTTCATTGAGGCATTTTCAGCGAATAGAATGTTCTTAGGTGTTGGTTTTTCGCTGAATAGCCCTTGTTTTTTGTTTTAACCCCGTTTTTTTTAATACAAATACTGTAATTTTATTTCACATAACTATACCCCTCTTATATATTTCAACATAAAGTTACTATTTTATTTCTATACAATCATATAGAATGTAATATATCGCTGCTTTTTAAAGAAATCCCTGAAAAAATCATTTTTTAATGCGAAAAAAGTTCCCTTTGAGCGGCAAATCTACTCGAGGGGAAAAATCCTTTTTTTTTGGGGGGGGGTAAATGGTTCTAAGTGTTACTTTCGTTTAGTGCCTTCTTGTTCTCTTGGTAAGGGGCGTATCTTTGCAAGGTAAATGGGGAGGGGGGCGGGTATTTGGATATAAAATTTGGGGCAGGGATAGTAGGGTAACCATGGCAATTCTTAAAATTTCCTTAGAATTTGCCTCCGTACTTGACTTTTAGTTGCTAATTTCCTAACATTGTACTTTCAATTATAACACCACACAAATTTGCAAATTTCTCTATAAAAAGTAAAATAGGTAAAAAAACTGTCATTTCTACCTATTTTTTATTTCATAAAAGCACATTTTCAAGTTTCATTAAACCCAGTTTTATTATGTTAAACAACAATGTTTTTCACGCAAAGTTTGAACCTGATGCATCATTTATTTCGGGGGGGGGGTAATATTCAAAATCCGAACGTTTATGATGGCTATGTTTTAAAAGCAGCCTATTCGCAAGAAGTAGATGTAACGCTTGAAGATTCAGACCCAAACGACAACAATTCTACGGCAAAAACCATGGTGCAAACCGTTTATTTTGCACAAAATTTTGCCTTGCAAGATGATGGAAAGGTAAGTTTTAGTTTACCTGATTTGTTACCTACAACCCCTATTTTCCTAAGCCTGCAAGCACCTGATGGCACAGAAATTTGGGAATTAGAAATCGCTTTTAGTGCCTTAGACACAAACATTACTGCCCTTTGGGTGGCGAATCCTTTGCTTTATGGCGCACTTGGTATTGACCCTAATGCACAAAGCGAAATGAAGCGTTTGCGCGGAAAAGCGGTGGATTTGACAGGGGCAGAAAAAGTGGCAAACCGACAAGTCATTATTTGGGGTAAATTCGTAGGTTCTACGATTTGGCAAGCAGTAATGATTTGCACAACAGATGCAGATGGTAATTTCTTTGGAGATTATCCTTTGGGCAAATTTGACGAAGGGGCGGCAACGGTTAGTGGCACAAATGCCGAAACAGAAGCAAATGCTTTGCCTATTTCGCTTGAAACGCATCCTGTTGATGCAACAGCAAAAGCCTTTCCTCATTTTGTGCTTTTGGTATTAAGTGAAGTAAATGCTTGTGAGGATGATTGCGATTGTAATGGGGTAAAAGTGCCGCGTTGCCCTGATACTACGGATTTACATGACAATGCAAGCGTCTATTCGCAAGATATTGGCGGGGCTTGTACGAATTTTACTGTGCCGAATCGCTCCTTAGAAGAATTTACCTATTATATGG
>JBJXHA010000210.1:0-3902 GCA_046160275.1 Bacteroidia bacterium
GATTGCCGAAAATGAGTTAGAGCTTTTTCAATGGGACGCTTACGAGCTCCCCCAGCAACATTCTCCACAAGAAGCCTTACTTGCCTTACTTAATTGGTTAACGGCGCATCATTTTACCAAACTTTGCACCAAAACGCAACTGTTGATTGCGCCTAGTTATCAAATTAAAATCCCCCACGCCATTATCACGAATTTTCATCAGCCCGAAAGCACCCTTTTGTTGCTTGTTGCCGCTTTTATTGGCGAAGATTGGCGAAAAGTTTATAATTACGCGCTGGCAAATGAGTTCCGTTTTTTGAGCTATGGTGATAGTTCGATTTTGTTTAGAAATTGAATTGTTAATATGAAAATTAAATATTTATACAAAATATTAATCTCACATTTGGATATATTAAAAAAAAGACCTAACTTGCATCATAATTGGAAGTATTTAGTAACTTCGTCCGAAATTAGCACTCTGGAAATAAAACTAACCGTTTATTTATAACATAGCCATCTTTTTTGATTAATTTAGATTAGGGAAGAGTTCGTATGTAATTAACTGATATAAAGCAATTTATCACTTATTACCTATCACTTATCACCTATCTTCACCATCTCTAACCAACACCCAAAATGAAGTACTTTGTATGGTCATTCCTTATGTTCTGTCAATTGATGTTGCAAGCACAAACCTATTTGGCAGAAATTGATTACAGCCGCGTGCATTATTACAAACTTGCATCGGGATATGTAGAGCCAAGCGCCCAAAATGGCGTTGTGCTTACCGAAACACAAAAGAACACTTTGCTTTCTGTTCTTAATAACAAATCTACGCACACAGGTGCTCGTATGCGCTGCTTTGAGCCGCATGATGAATTTATTTTTTATAATGCGCAAAATGAAGAAGTTGGGCATATTATCATTGCCTTAGAATGTAATGCGATGATTGCAGAGCCGTTAATTCCTTCGATGCAAAGTGTAAAAAATCCAGGAATTAGTAAAACGGGTGCAATCAAGTTGAAAAATTTGATGGCGGAAATAAGCAAAACAATTCCTGTACAGAAACCAAAACCTGTGGAAGCATTGACTTATACCGTAAAAAAAGGCGAAAAATTAACTGATTTGGCAAAGAAATTTAGCACTTCCGTTGCCATGATTCAAACCTTGAATCCCAATATTTTAACCAAGAGTAATTTGGCGAATGAAACCTTGCAAATCAAAAAGAATACACATAGCCTGCAATATCCGCCTTTAAAAGCGGTGAATGTTTCTTCCAAAAATGCCATCTTACCCGAAGAAACCGTAAGTGCATCTGTTTCAGAGTTGCGGATTAAGGCAAGTAAGTCAAGCCCTAACAATGTGAACGCAAGGGATTTAAAACCTGAAACGGCGGCGGGTGCAGCAGGACCGAAGGCTACGAAAATGCATATCGTCCAAAAAGGAGATACACTGTATAGTATCGCTAGAAATAATGGCATTTCGGTAGAATCTTTACTGAAAATCAATAACTTATCTAGCGCGAATATCGGAGTTGGGCAGAAATTGAAGTTAAAGTCTTAAGTTTCAATATTCCGTTAATTTGTATAAAAAAAGGGCTGCATAAAAGTTCGGAGCTCGTAGAAGAGTTTCTAACTTTTTGCATAGAACATAATAAAAAAAGCATTTAAAGGGGACAGTGTTTTTTGTACATTAGTCTTTTGAAACAGCCTCCTTCTTTCCTTTTAAAACATTCCCTTTACAATCCAAACCTAATGACTTTCAGCTATTTACAAACCCCTACAAAAGTCATTGACCTTCGTAGGGGTTTGTTTATTGAGAATAAGCAGCCCTTTTTATTCCTTCACCACTTTCACTACTTTATGCGTAGTTTCTGTATCAAAAGTAAGGTGATAAACTCCTTGTGGCAAGTTAGACATATCTAGTGTTTCCATGGCATTGCCTTCGGTAAGGTCAATGTTTTGGCTCATTATGATTTGTCCTAAAGCATTGCTCAAGGTTAATTTCCCGCCAAATGCAACACTATTGTTGATAGCAACATTTAATTTATCACTTGTTGGGTTTGGATAAGCTGTCATTTCTTCTGACACAATTTCCTCAACGCCAGTCATATCCTCTCTACAAGTGGTATTTTTACGTACTACTTTGTTTACAGAAGTGCGAATACAACCATTTGCATAGTTTGCTTTTACGTTGAAAGTTCTGCTGGTAGTAGTGTTGCTAATTACTGCATTATAGGTATTTAATGTACCAATAAAGCCTGTAAGTCCTGTTTGATACCAAGAATAAGAAGGTGTACCGCTTGTTACGCTTGCTGTTAGCACTTGACTTGCAGAAGTTGCTCCGTTGAAACACAATAGAATTATGTTGTTTGTTCCTGCGGGTGTTATGATAGGCATTGCTGCTGGCTTAATCGTAGCGGCAATGACATTCGAGGCAGGAGAGAAACAGCCGTTAGAAGCTCTTACTTTAGCTGTGTAGTTTACGGCAATACCTGAAGTATTTGATACATTCAAATTACTTGATAAATTGCTGGTGAGTGTTACTTGCGTTCCATTTCTTAGCCATTGTAATTGTGTAGCACCTGAAGTACCGCTTGCTGCTAAGGTAATTGCGCCAGAACCTTCACAAAGAGAAGGATTTGCATTTCCTACTAAAGTAGCAGGTAAAGCTACGGCAATTGTAGGTGCAGCAGGAGGTGTAAGCGTATTTACTACAACAGCATCTGATTTTGAACAAACTAAACCACCTGAATTAGCAACTGCTTGTGATACATGTACCGTATAAGTTGTTGAGCCTGTGGTGGTAGTTACTACGGGATTAGAAATGCTTGCATTGGATAAACCAGCAGTTGGGAACCATGAATAAGTAAAACTTGCGTTGTTTGTTGTACCCAAAGTTGCTGTACTTCCTTCACATACGTTTTTATCTGTACCTGCTTGCGCATTAGGTAAGGAACGGAAACTAACAGAGAAAGTATCTGCATTGGTTAAACAAGCATTTAAGTTATTAACACGAACACGATAAACTCCCCAACCTGAACTAACAGTCAAACTATCATTTGTTTGTCCTACTAAATCCACTCCATTTCTTTGCCATTGATAATTGGTTACATTAGGTCCTGAAGTAGTAGCTGCTAAGATGACAGGTGTACCTGCACAAGCTTGCGTTAGTGTTGTAACTCCTGTACCACTTGTGATGCCACCGTATTGTGCCAAAGTTACGGTTGAACCTGTATTTACTTTTACATATTGAGTTGCTGTATTTACATTTCCATTAACATCAGTTACAGTCCATGTTACAGGTGTAGTTGTTCCTAATGGGAAAGTAGTAGGAGCATTATTAACAGTTGTTGCTATTGTGCAATTATCACCCGTTGCAGGAGTACCTAAATTTACAGATGGCGCACTTGTAGCACATACAACAACTGTATCAGCAGCAGTAGAAGCTACTCCTATTGAACTTGGAATAAAAACAGTTAATAATTGACCACCTTCTATTAATGGACTTGGTAAAGAATAATGCGATTGTTGTACAAAAAGGTGCATACCTTCTCCTAAAATCTCTGATATATCAATAATTCCAGAAGATTCTTCGTCTTGGCTAAAAGGTGCAGTTGCAGTGATGCCAATATCTCCAAATCTAGTTGAATCATGTTTTGCAATTACAGTTACTTGGTCTGTAGCAATATCATATTGTAAAAGTTTAGCACTATAAGCCTGATTTCCTGGATCTTCTTGAATAAACACATGACCATGCTTGTCAATGTTCATATTATCCATCATGTTTCCTATTTCTGTACCATCTAAAACAGCTGCGATAGTTCCTCCCAAAGTTGGGTTAGCAATGTCTGTAAAACGTAAACGATATAATCTTGAGCGACCTACTTGGGCACCTACTCCTACTTTTACTTGGTCAAAACG
>JBJXHA010000211.1:0-12406 GCA_046160275.1 Bacteroidia bacterium
TTGTAAGAGAAGTATGCAGGGTAGGAAAAACCTTATATGAAGGCATAAATGACGCAAAATATAGCAATTATGTTGTATATCAAACCAAGCCAAGCAGTAATGTAACAACACATAGCTTGGCTGCTAATACGGAAACCCCTGTATTAAGCACAGGAATAGACGAAAATGTGAACATTCAACTAGAAAATACAGGCAATACCGACCTAGTTATCTACGTTCATAATCAATTAGAAACAGGTGCAACAGGCTACCTGCTTACCATTCATACCTCTACGATTTTAAAAACAAACAACCTATCCGCAGGAGGCTACGGAATGTTAATTGCCCGAAATGCTAACCCAATTGAAGGAAAATTGAAGGTGAAGTTGATGGAAGTGGTGGAGTAGGAAACTGTATCGGTGGCAAATGGTAAATCTGAAAAGCCGCCTTTCCGTTGTTGGTAGGTTATCACCATACCAACAACGGCAAACGGCAACCTCCCCCCTTACTTCCATGCCCTTTCTGCTTCTAATTTCAAAGGCAAATAGGTAAAATACTGTACCATTCGAGGGGTTTTTCCGTGATTAGGGGTGGCACAATGCGGCAGGGCTTGGTGCCATATCACAAAATCGCCTGCCTTGCCTGTTATGGCAGTAGCTGCTAATATAGTTGGCGCGTATTCTCGTGGATTGATGTCGGGGGCGAGCGAATGAAGCCATTTTTCCATCTCTAAATGAAAACCAGCAACACAATGAAACGCGCCTTCATGTGCGGCTGTATCTGTCAAATATAAAAGCCCTTGAAAACGGTCGGGAATAGGCAAAACGAGGCTAGTATCCCAATGCAAACCACTTCCTTTAAAAGAATGATGTGCCAAATTCGGGGGATTAAAACCCACTTTGTCTATCACTTTGTAAATTTCTTTTGTCCCATATAGCTGCTGATATGCCCTGCGAATGCGTTTAGAAGCGCGAATAGCACGAAAAGCAGCGTGTTGATGAACCGTGAGCATAATACCCCGAAGGTCTTTGTGTGAATGGTACCAACTTTGTTCCTCTTCCAAACTCGCGCCTAAATGCGCCCAAATTGCTTGCCTAGCTGCTTCCACTTCTTCAGGGCTTACTGCATTTTTTAAGACAAAGTAGCCATTTTTTTGCCAAAAGTCCATGTCTTCCGCACTCAATACATCAGGAATTTCTTCTGCTCGTTCGCGCTTTTCACGCGCTAATGCAGCTTGCACATCTTCGGCAGTTTTTATCCCCAAATCATGCGCAATCACCCACACCTCGAAGTCTGCAAAAGAAGGCTGCGTTTCATATAAAAAACGAATAACCTCTTCCATTCCTAATCCTAATTGATACAAAAAGCAAGTTTCTTCTAACCATGTATAGGTTTTAATTGCCTCTCGTTTTACGGTACGCAACCATATATGATATAAAATTTCTGCCTTCAATTTACTTTCTGCGGGAAGTAATAACGTTTTTTCCATGGCTAATTTTTGAAAAGATAAAATTAAAGTAAGTATATTTTTGAGAAAAAAGACAATCTGAATATCCTTTCCACCCCTAAAAACTATACCCTACACTTGCTTCTGCAAAATCTGCTTCTCCCGAATGAGAGTGAACATAAATGCCGAGAAAGGGTTGAAAACGATATTTTTTTTGTTGGAGATAAGGATAAAATTCTAAGCCCAGCTTTGTATAAAGCGTATAATCAAACTGATAAGGTTTTTTGAGATAAGGACCTGCTTGTAAAACAAGGGCGGTATGTCCCATCAAAAAGGAAGAACCAACATAAGCAACTAAACCAAGGGGCGCAGTTTGGGGATTTAAAGGATAATCTTGGTTTACAATTGCCTCTTTTGCCGCAGTTGTATAAAACGTTTCAACTCCCGCCTTCAAGCGCAGCCATTTTTTATAATCTCGGTTAAGGGAAAGCGAACCCACATAAATAGGATATTTCGGGCTTGCGCCATTTCCTTTTTCAGTCATTCCTATTCCTACCCTTGCCGAAACAAAAAAATTTGACCATTTTTTAGCCTTAACACTATCCATTTCCGATATTTCTTGAGAATACATTTTCTTGCATCTGCTATTGGTAACAAGTTCTCGTTGTGCTGCCACATCATATTTTGAAACATCAGCCGCTTTCCATTGATATTCATACCCGACAGCAAAAGCAGGAATATTGATGCCTAAATTGGGAATAGAGGTATTTCCATTCGAAAAATGCCCTACATGAAAAGCCGTAAGCAAATTACTTTGAGGGCTTAGATGCCACAAAAAACGCAATTCTGCAAAGGAATAATTATTGATTTTTGAGCCAATGACAGTGTTCGTGGGGTTATTTACAAAATGATAAGGCTTAGAAGCATACGCCAAAGTTGTTCCTAAGCGATACTGAATGTCCACCTTTTTTTTGCACCAAAGATTTTGGCTAAAATGCGGCGAAAAAGTATAAGCATTCCCCAATACTTTCAGATTTCCAAAAGTAAAAAAGCCCACATTCACGCCAATTTCGGGGAAATGAAACAAATAATGCCATTCTTTGGGTTTATTGGTCATCTTCACAATGCCCACAACTGCCCCAAAAGAAGGAGCATAAACGGGGGTAAATTTGGGGTGATTTTTGACAATATAACCTATTTGCGTTTGAAATTGCACGTAGGTTTGGGCGTGATTTGTAAAAGGGAGAAGTAAAAGAAGAAGCAGTGAAATCCCTAATCTGTCATTGCGAAAAACGCGAGGGAGCGATAGCGACCGAGCGTTTTGAAGCAATCCTACGCAGTTTGAACCCACAGTTTTTACACTTTGTAGGACTGCTTCGCGACATTCAGTCAAAACGCTTCCGCTTTGCTCCAAAGTTTCTCCCTCATTTGCTCGCAGTGACAAGCCTTTGACTTCTGAACAAGCCAATCTGTGAGCTTCCTTACCTTTTTTTATCTCCCCATTTGAGGGGAGAAAGAGGGGCAATACTTTCATTTTCATAAATTTTGCTCAAAAGTCAGAAAAATTTTGCCTTTTTAAAAGTTTTTTTAGACCTTGCGTGCCTTTGGAAACCTTATAAGGTCTAAAAAAACATTATTTCTCCCCTTAACATCATGCTTACTATCAAATCAGTTGTTACCAAAAAGGAACAAAAGGAGTTTATACAATTCCCATGGAAAATTTATGCAGGAAATTCCGCGTGGGTGCCGCCTTTAAAAATGGACATGAAACAAAAATTTAACCCCAAATTTTCTTTCTATGAGATTGGGGACATGGAATGTTTTATTGCCTATCAAAATGGAGAAGCAGTCGGGCGAATTGCGGCAATTGAAAATCGTTTGTATAATGAAATCCACCAAGATAAAACGGGCTTTTTTGGCTTTTTTGAATGCATCAATGACCAAACGGTAGCGAATTTTTTGTTTGATACCGCAAAATCTGTATTGCAAAAAAGAGGTTTAAATATTATGCACGGTCCCGCGAGCCCATCGAGCAACCATGATTATGGCTTGTTGGTTGATGCCTTTGATGATGCTCCCCGTTTGATGATGAGCTACAATCCGCCTTATTATCAGCAACTGATTGAAAATTACGGATTTAAAGTAACGCAAAAATTGTATGCCTATAAATTAGAGCGCGAAAAGCTCTTGACCAATGAAAAATTAACGCGTGGCGCAAAATTGGTAACAGAAAAATATGGCATTACCTTTCGCCCCATTAACCTCAAAAAAATAGACCAAGAAATTGCCCTTATCAAAGAAATATGGAACAAAGGCTGGGAGAAAAATTATGGTTTTTGTCCACTTACTGACAAAGAACTTGATGAACTAGCAGAAGCCTTAAAGCCTTTGGCTGATGAGCAGTTGGTTCTTTTTGGCGAAATTCAAGGTAAAACCGTAGGAATTGGCTTGGCAGTTTGGGATTATAATGCCATTATCAAAGATTTTAACGGCAATCTTTTCCCTTTTAACATTTTAAAATTGCTCTGTCCTAATAAAAAGAAATTTGAATGGGTGCGCGTAGTGATGCTTGGCATTTTGCCCGAATATCGCGGAAAAGGCTTAGACACCGCTTTTTATTACAACCTGATAATGAACGCATTAAAAAACCCTTACATGAAATATGCCGAAGCCAGCTGGATTCTCGAATCCAACGCCATGATGAATCGCGGCATGAAAATCGTAAACGGTGAAATTTATAAGACTTATTTGGTGTATGAGTGTGAGGTGTAGGGGGAATATCCTTTCATTTCTTACGTATATTCAGCATAAAAACAATATATTCCGCTTGCTTTTTTTTCTCATTTTTTGCTACCTTTGTACAAACACAATCAAAAGATCATGAACAAATATTTTCTTTATCTTGCCAGTCTTGGCGTTCTAGTAGTTTTGGCAATTAGTTGTCAATCTGAAAAAAAATCGCAGCAAAGCGAAGAGCATGAGGGAGGCGTTGCGCAAACGCAAAATGCTACGGCAAAAACTGCCGAAAAGGAAGGCGCAGATAAGCCTTTTGGAATGTATGTAGGTGCGTTTGGACCGAATAAAATTAACATTGTGGTTCAAAAATTGGAAGAAAATGGCATTGTAAGCGGATACAGTGTGGTGTCTGGCAATCAACGCCCTTTTACAGGAACTTACAAGAAAAGCGGTGAACAGTATGAAATCGAAGCAAAAGAGCCGGGTAATGACCCTTATGATGGCTCTTTTGCCTTTGCCATAAATCCACAAAGTAAAACTGCCGAAGGAACTTGGACTCCTTTCAAAAAAAGTACGCCGTCTCGTTCTTTCAAACTTGCCCAAAAAAGTTTTGCCTATAATGCCGCCGCAGGAAGTTATCCCGAAACTTCTGAAAAATTATTGGCGGAAGCTGATGTGGAAAATTTGCTCAAACAAGAGCTTCGCATTATGCGCAACGAGATTTATGCGCGTCATGGCTATTCTTTTAAAATGAAAGATATGCGTAGTTATTTTGACCAACAAGATTGGTACATTCCCACAACAACCGATGTGCGCGATGCCTTGACAGAGGTGGAAGAGAAAAATGTGGCGTTGTTGAAAAGGTATGAAAAATACGCAGCAGATTATTACGATGAATATGGAAGATAATGGCTAGGCGATAAGAAAACTACCAAAATTCATTTTTCAAACCATGGCTTTGTTTGTGATTTTTGAGTGAAATGCTTTATCTTTGTAGCAAAAGAACGGTCATTTTTTACAAAAATTATATGAAATCATTCGGAAATTGGACTACACAAGAATTGCGTAATCGTTTTGGGTTACAAGAGGTAAACAAGGCGAAAATTGCAGCGTTAAATAACTGGTTATCAGCAAATATGGAAATCAGTGATAAAATAAAAGAGGAGTTATTATCATTAAGAGAAGAACTTGATGCCTTGAATGAAGCATGGAACGAAGATGAGTTAAAAATGCGTTTTATTGCTCCATTGATGCGTTTGGTAGGATATGGAAAAAAAGAAAAATATAACTTTTTTTATCAGCGCAATTTAACTGCAAAAGTAGATGGGGAAGAACTTAATGGTGTGGTAGATATGGTGATTGCAAAAGGATGGGAAAGCCCGATACAGCCTTATTTTTTCTTACATGAATATAAACAAGAAGAAAAAAAAGGTGATGCAAGAGCGCAACTCTTAGCAGCTATGCTCGTAGCGCAGACCTTTAACGGCGAAGATAAGCCCGTTTATGGCGTTTACCTAATTGGTGCAAGCTGGCGTTTTGTCGTGTTATTAGGGAAATCTTATGCCATAAAACGCTTTGATGCCACGGAGGAGGATTCTCTTTTTAAGGTATTTCAGCTCTTATTGTGGATAAAGGTTTATGTGGAAAAGGAGTTAGGGCTATGATTTTTTTGTTGAAAATGCTAGGTAAAAATTTTTAAGAAGAGATAGAAGGCAAAGGGTAAAAATAACATTTAAAAATGAAAATAGACCTTAGAAGTGATACCGTAACGAAGCCTACGCCCCAAATGTTAGCGGCAATGATGGCGGCAGAAGTAGGTGATGATGTGTTTGAAGATGACTTGACTGTCAAGCAGTTAGAGCAAAAAGCAGCCGAAATGTTTGGCATGAAAGCGGCTTTATTTTGCGCTTCGGGTACGATGACCAATCAGCTTGCAATTCGGGTGCATTGTAGCCCTGGAAATGAAGTGATTTGCGACAAACTCGCGCACGTTTATTTATATGAAGGGGGCGGCATCGCGCTCAATGCCTTTTCTTCTGTCAAACTCATCGAAGGCGACAAAGGGCGAATCACTGCCGAGCAGGTCGCAGCTTCCATTAACAATCCCAATGACGTGCATTTGCCTGTAAGCCGTTTGGTTTGCCTTGAAAATACGATGAATAAAGGTGGTGGCTGTACTTATGACTTTCAAGAGATATTGAAAATCAAGGAAGTATGTAAACAACATGGCTTGATTTTGCATTTAGATGGCGCACGTTTGTTTAATGCCTTAGTAGAAACGCAGGAAAAAGCTAGCGATTATGGGCGCGTTTTTGATACAATTTCTATTTGTTTATCCAAAGGATTGGGCTGCCCTGTCGGTTCTTT
This sequence comes from Bacteroidia bacterium, assembly GCA_046160275.1. GTDB lineage: Bacteria > Bacteroidota > Bacteroidia > J057 > J057 > JBJXHA01. The sequence goes on from JBJXHA010000211.1 coordinate 6,530, forward strand.
GTTATTAGGTTCAAAAGAAACAATTCTAAAAGCGCGAAGATTTCGGAAAGTCATGGGTGGCGGCTGGCGACAAGCAGGTTTCTTGGCTGCGGCTGGCATATATGCGCTTGATAATCATGTAGAAAGGCTGCGAGAAGACCATCAACGGGCGAAAAAAATAGGTGAAGTTTTGGCACAACAAAGTTTTGTCAAAGCCATTTATCCTATCGAAACAAATATCGTTATTTTTGAGCTGGCTGAAAACATTTTATCTGCCGACTTTGTAAAAAAAGCCGCCGAACACGATATTTTATGCGCTCCATTCGGCAAACATTTCATTCGATTGGTTACGCATTTGGAGATTAACGATACGCATTTAGCCGCTTTTGAAGAAAGAATAAAGCGAATGGAGTAACTATCTAAAAAGTTCGGAACTCTTCGAAGATTTCCGAACTTTTTACTCAGAACATAATAAAAAGGCAGTATGAATGAATAATATTTCTATAAAAAATTCATTTTCCATCATTCATTTGTTTCTTTGCTATTAGGGTATAAATTTCTCGAAGGTCTTGCCATTAAATTTGAAAGCACCATTTTCGTGAGTACCAAGCCATAAGTTACCTTGATTATCTTTATAGATGGAAAAAAGAGTAATTGGTTTACCATCAATCGTAACGGGGTAATGGGTTATTTTTTTTCCGTCATAACTCCAGACTCCCGAATGATACGTTACCATCCATATTTCGCCATTATTACCTTTTACCATTGACATAACAGCAACTAAGTCGCCCTCTTTCTTTCCATCTAAGCTGCCTATTCCTTTTTCTTTTTCATAGTTAGTCGCATTGAAATTATAACGAAAAAGGCTATGGATTCGTCTTTCGTTTAAATCTAAGAGGTAAATATTTGTCAGCCCTATTATTTCAGTTTAATAAACGCTTCGGTTAAGCCCAGTTTTTGGATATGCTTTAAAAGCTTTTCGGCATCTTTTCCGCCCTTTTCTGCATGGTGTAATAAGGTAAATCCATGTGGACCGATTGAGTTTAAAAGGCTAGGATATGCTTTCAGTAAGGCTTTTACAACCTCTGTTTTTCCCAGCATGGTCAATACAAAAATGTCAGCCCTTGCACCCAGCGAAATAAGAAAATGGGCGGTTTCTTTTAACCCCATATGCCCTGCTGCGCCAAGTGCTGTTTCAAAATCACCCCCTCCCCAATCCCATGAAGCATTTAAAAGTAAGGGGTATTCTTTTACCATTTCTTTTATTTTGTCTAACTCCGAACCTGAATGAGCAATTTTCACAAACTCATTTACAATTTTTGGGTCAATAGGGGGTGCCGTTTCCTCGTTCTGAGAAAAAACCAAGTTGGGAACTAAGGAAATTCCTGCCGAAAACAGCAGCCCCTTTTTTAAAAAGTCTTTTCTTGAAGTTAAAATATCCATTTTATTGGGATGTTACTTTATGGCTTGTCCAAGTGAAATTTTTCATACGATAAATATTAGCGGTTCGGCAATTTATTTAACCAATTTTTCTTTATGGCATAGTTTGAAAACCAAATTGAAAAAGCACCCATAAAAACTACCAAAATCGGCATTGTTACTGCCTGTGCCGTACCATAAACTTCGATTGATTTTGTAAAGAACACATTGTGAGTCATTTGAGGCACTATGGCTAAAAATGATATAATAAAAAATAGTTTTGACCATTTTCTTTTCACTATCAGTCCAATAGATCCTATCAATCCGCCAAAAGTTGCAATGGCAAAAATGATTGTTGTCCAAAATGGATAATCACCGTACAATGCGCGTTCATTTTCAGGTAATTTTGCCAAGGCTTCTTCTGTGATAAATGTATGCCCGAAAAAAGACAAAATTCCCATTATGTTCCAAAGTAGAAGAACGACTGCTAACACCCAAAACCACTTTGGGGTTTTAATTTGTGTTGAATCTATCTGTTTCATATTTTATTACATTTTAGTTTCAATTTGTTATTATTTTTTGCTGAACGCAACTTAGGTATTGCCGAAACCTACGAGAACTCACAATAACTAACACTTTTAACGTTACCGACTCTTATCTTACAATATTAGCAGGAATTTTTTTCAACTCCAAACCTTTTCGGAAAAAATGGCAACTTTTTTACATGAGGGATGGTATAAAGCATATCTTTAACAATTTGCTAAATGCTTACAAAAAAACGACTTAAAAAACTCGCAATTTTCCTCCTGCTCTCCTTCGTAATTTGGGTAGGAGTGGGTTATTTCGCTGCTCAATTTTTGATGAAAACTTATCCCAAAACGCATCCTGAAATAGTGAAAATTGGGCAGGTAAAAGTGCAAAATGTGAACATTAGGACTTCTGACAAGCTGCAACTTTCGGCTTGGTATCTTGATAATGCTTCTCCTCGTGCCATTATTTTATTATCGGGCATACGGGCAAATCGTTTGGCGCAAATTTCGAGGGCGGAATTTTACCTCAAAAAGGGCTTTTCTGTGCTAATGCCTGATTTGAGAGGAACGGGGGAAAGTGAGGGCGAACGTGTTACCTTTGGCTGGGAAGAACGCAAAGACGTATTAGCTTGTGTGAAGTATTTGCAAGAAAAAGGCTTTTCCCACATTGCCGCCGATGGACAATCATTAGGTGCTGCTACGATTGTGTATGCGCACCAAGAATTTCAGGATTTTGACTTTGTGGTGCTTGAATCTTGTTATGATAATATTACGCACGCCTTTCAACATCGCATAGAACATTATCCTTTGCCGTATTTTTTGTTTCGTCCAGTCGTTTATTTTACAGAAAATGCCCTACAAACCCAAGCGGCTCATCTGGCACCTGATAGCCTGATTCGAAAAGTAAAATGCCCTACCTTGCTGTTAGCAGGCGATGAAGAACAGCAAATTCCTTTGTCCGAAACCTTAACCCTCTACAAAAATTGCGGTGCAAACCCCAAAATCCTCCACATTTTTAAAGGCGCAAAACACGAAAATTTCCACAACCGATTTGCCGCAGAATATGAGCAGCAAGTAAGCACATTTTTGGAAAACCTCCCCAACTTGTCAAAGGAAAAGATTGCTAATGCCACAAAACAGGAGCAGTTTTAGCATAAAATCACAAAAAAAAGCCCAAATACCTTGCTTTCAGTCACTTTGTAAAACCAAAATCGCCTGCCCAAATATATTAGGCAGGCGAGAGAAAGAAGGTGTGTTTCCCCCCATGCTAATTCACTCCTTTTGGTCAAGCTATTTTAGGAGAGGACAACTTTTCACTTTTCACTCATCACTATTCACTTTTCACTCCCTACGCGTCCATTCGCACGATGCGCGGCTGAAAAGTAGCCAATACTTCTACTAATTCGCTTTGGGATTTCATTACTTCGTGAATGTCTTTGTAAGCGAAGGGGGCTTCGTCTAAGCCGCCACCCAATAAAATGACATTGTGTTTTTCAAGGTAAGTACGCAAGGCATTGTGTGTAATGTTCTGCATTGCCTCCCCTCTCGACATTCTTCGCCCCGCGCCATGTGCTGCCGAGTTAATCGAAAGCGGCTCGCCTTTTCCTTTTACAATAAAGCCAGGCGCAGTCATAGAGCCGGGAATGATGCCCAACACACCTTTTCCTGCGGGAGTTGCCCCTTTTCGATGCACAACCACCTCATTTCCCAGCCATTGCTCTTTCCATGCAAAATTATGGTGATTTTCTATTCGCGCCAAAATTTCGCAGCCCAATTCTCCCACAATTCGTTGATGAATCGTGTCGTGGCAGGCAGCAGCATAATCTCCCGCCAAATTCATTCCTATCCAATATTCCATGCCCGCTTCCGAGTCAAGGGAAAGATAGGCTAAATGGCGCGCATTTCTGGGCAATAAACAGGTATCCATCGCAATTTGCGTGTAATATTGCGCCACATTTGCCCCCACAGAGCGCGAACCCGAATGAGAAAGCAAGCCCACATATTTTCCTTTGGGCAAATTCCATTCATTTTCCCCAGAAGTAAGGTCAACAATGCCAAATTCCACAAAATGATTGCCCGACCCCGAAGTTCCTAGTTGACGGGAAGCGCGTTCTTTCATGTTGCGCAAAATAGGAACGGTTTGAAAAGCCTCATCTTCAAAAACAGGGTGTTCTGTGAGGAATTTAAATTCCTTGCCTGTCCCAAATTTGGTGTTGTTGCGTAACGCACGCTCCAAGATGTTCGATTTTTGCAAAAAACGCTCATCTGTCATGGACAAAATCGAGAGCGACATTCTGCACCCAATGTCCACCCCTACCCCATACGGAATCACGGCATTTTCAACGGCAAGCACACCACCAATCGGCAAACCGTAGCCTTGATGGGCATCAGGCATGAGGGCAGCCCCCCGCGCAATCGGTAAGCGAACGGCAACGTCCATTTGTAACATTGCGCCTGGTTCGATGTGTTGTTTTCCGTAAATGTGATAAGGAATCGGTTCTTCGCGTAGGGCGATTTCTTCGCGTTCAGGCTCGGCTTTTTCCACCAGCGCATTTGCAATTTTCCCCAATACTTCATGTTCCATGTATTCTTCGGGGAAATCTAACACAGTTTGTAAAATTTCCAACGCTGCCTCTAGCGAGTGGAATTTGTAGTACTTTTCCATCACCTGCATTGCGACACTAATCGCAGGCGATTCAGGAAATCCAATTTTTCGTAAATCTTTCGATTTGAGTTTAAGTTTAGCCAAATATGAAATAAATAAAGTTGATGTGCTTTATTCGTAAAAGAGCAGAAAAAGTTGCGAAAAATAGAGAATAGTTAAAAAATAAAGTAGGAAGTTTGCATTTTTTACCACAAAGTTTCACAAAGTATTTTTCACAAAGAGACACAAAGCGAGGTATCAGTAAGCAATTTACAGTAAACAGTTATCAGAAATAAAAACCTAATTATCAGGTAAATACCGTTTCAGAACTAACCCTTTATTTTATTCGTATTACTAGGGGAAAGGGGGTTCTTTGTGTAACCTTGCGTTTGAACTTCTGCTACTTTGTGGCTTTTTCTCTGAAAATATGTGCACTTAGTTTGTACTCACGCCTAACTTTGTTTCGGCACAAATTTTCCTTTCAATCGTTCAAATTCATTTCCGTTCCATTTTTCTACTTCGATTTGGGTGATTTTTTTGCTTTTTACGGAAAAATTAATCCCGACTAGGTATAAGCTTCTACCTTTGGTTTCGTTTCCTTCTGTTGTAGGTAAAAATTGCTCAAAATATTGTTGCTTTTTGATTTGTTTTAAGGCTGTTTCAGCAGAAGAATTAATTTTAAATTCGAATAAATAAACCGCCTTTTGCGCAATGCAAATCGTGTCGAGTCGCCCCTCTGCGTTTTGTAATTCCGAAAAGGTAACCAAACCTGTACTATACATCAAGACGTGCATAATGGTATGAAAAAAGCCTTCGGTATGTTTGGTAATGTCGTAGCCTGTGGAAGAAATAACAGGTGCAAAAATTTGAAATGCCTCTGCCAGTTTTTCGTCTTGCAAGTTTTTTCTTAACTTATAAGCAATCGTATATTCCGTTTCCTGCCAATCTTTCCCCACATATTCCGCCAATAAATAAGAAGCATAAGAATCCCTCACCTCTTGATTAGGAAAACCTAAAACATAATCATCATCGCCTAACACTTCTTTTATTGTCAAATAACCTGATTGAAATAACAAAGAAAGGCTATAAAATTGGGTTAAATTGGCAGATTTGAGCAATTTCCCGCTTGCATAGACACGTTCCATCTCGTCTAAGGTAATTTGCTGTTTTCGCGCACCACGCACCAAAACCGTAGGCGTTCCTGTTTCAAACCAATAATTTTCAAACTTAAAAGATTGAAAAAAATTGACGATTGAAAAAGGATTATATACTTTGTTTTCTTCGATTCCGTCCCAAGAATATCCG
>JBJXHA010000212.1:0-7668 GCA_046160275.1 Bacteroidia bacterium
GTTTGCAAGAAATAGGTTTCCTTTTCAAAAATTCCTTTTTGTTCTGTCATATTTACTTCCAATTTTTGTAAATCGTCAATCAATCCGCAGCCTTCACATATTAATATAGCTTCTTTGGCTGTCCATAATTGAAAAAAGGCTTGACTTTTTTGCTTCTGCGCTTGCAAATACTGAATTTCATTAGGCGTAAAAATGGACAACTCTTCTAAAGGAACTTTTTGAATATCCGCTTCTACATCAATGCCAATCCTTTCGGAAGAAAAAGCACACATTACATATTTTCCGCCATGCGTAATATTAAAATGAAAGGCATTAGGCAAAAAAGGTTTTCCATTTTTTGTGTATTGAAGTTGGAAACTCGCATTTTCTAGTTGATAATGTTGTTTTGCGCCTTCATTTAGCAACATTCGCCCTAACAAATGCCGCACTTGGTCTATTTCACATCGAAAACCTTTGGCTTTTAACTGCGTTTCAAAAGGCAAGTTTTGCAGATAATTTTGCCATTCTGCTTTCTGCATAAACAATTCTGCATCAACATAATACACTTTCACCTGTTCCATAAATCGCAGCTAATTTTTGTGATTCCTTTTCCCAACATAATTCGAGTTTTGCCGTTTTACAAGTTGCGACATAGTGTTGATATTTTGCTTCATCTTCACACATTTCACGAATTTTTTGCGACAAATCGGCAGGATTTTGTGCGGCAAGCGGCACAATTTCCCCTACTTGATATTGTTCGAGCAGTTTTCGGTTTTCGGGAAAATCAGAAATCAATACAGGCACTTCTGCCTGCACATAATCAAACACTTTATTGGGCGAGGCATACACATAATTCAAAGCCTCCGCTTTTTCAAGAGAAAGCCCCAAAGTTGCTTGTTGCGTAAGCAAATATAAGTCATTAGGTTTGAAAAAGCCTTTGAACACTACATTTTTGAAGGAAATTGCCTGCGCTTTTATGTTTTCCTCAATGTCGCCACGCCCCACAATCCACAATTCATAATCGGGCAAAAACGCCATTGTCGCTATCATCAATTCAATGCCCCTATCCTTATTTAATGCACCTTGATAAATCAAAACTTTGGGTTGCGCATTTTTTGCATGAAGGATTTCTTTTCGTGTTGGAACATTATAAATTGCATGAACTTTTTTTTGATATAATTCTCCGTAAATTCTTACTAATGAATCATTTACAGTGATGGTGGTTTCTAGTTTTGGGAAAATCCATTGCTCCAAAGTTGTCCAAATTTTTTGCGTAAATGGGCGATGAATTAACTCTGGAACTTGCGTGAAATACTCGTGGGTATCGTAAATTAAGCGTTTTTTTCTTAGCCTTGCTACCAGAAAATTGGGCAAAAGCGTGTCCAAATCATTTGCCGTAAAAATATCCGCAGCAAGAAAAAGGAGTTGAAAAAACAACCTGATTTGATATTCCAGATAAAAGAATTTACCTTTTTTAAAGCATAAATTCATGCGAATAATTTTATAAGAGAATTTATCCAAAGGCAAAGAATTTGGCAGTTTTCTCGCAATAACACATACTTCAAACCCATTTGTAACCAAATAGTTAGCCATTCGTTGTATCCTTTGGTCGGCAGTAAAATCATTGGTAACAGACAACACTACTTTTTTCATTTTGGATTTTCTTCCTTATATAATAAATTTCCCTCAGCATCATAATAATACCAAGTTCCTGCTTTTTTGCCTTGCGATTGTTCTAGCGTTTCCCAACTTTTTACACGCTTATATTTCCCTTTTGCTGCAACAGCCCCATTTGCATGATAAAAAGTCCATTTCCCTACCCGCATTTTGGTCGAGAAATAAGGCGTTTCTAGTAATTCATACGTCCCCTTCGCTGCAAGGCGTTTATTTTTGAAAAAACAATAAAATTTGCCATTAGGTTTGCCCTTCTTATAATATTGTCTTGACTTTTCTTGCCCATTTTTGCGATAAGTTGTAGCCCAACCATTTTCATAGCCATTTTTGACTTGATAGACTGTTCGCAAGCTCATCGCATCGTATTTTGGCTTCCATTTGTTATAAAAAAGCTTCTTTTCTTCGGGGGAAGCCAGAGATAACATCATGTAACTTTCATGTAACATAGAAGAAAGCGTTTCGTTCATCTGTAAATGCGTAAAAGAAGGAAGTTCGCTAGGCATTAAAAAATCTATGGGTTCAAATAATTCTAGGTTCATAAATTCGGGGATTTCACCCTTTTTGTTTACCAAAATTTTTGTACCATCTTCTCTCCAATAATTCAAATATTTGCGGCGAGGTCGCTCCCAAGTAGTTGCAAGCTCCGCCTCCTCCCAGTTGTCAATTTCGCTTAAATAAGTGCCAGAAAAATCTTGTTCGTAGATTTTTTCACTGTACTTTGTGTCTAATAAATAATATTCGGCGCGTGGTAATTGGTTGGGATAGTAAGTCCTCACCAACATAGGTGCGTTTTCCTCTTGAAAAATCAATTCTGCTACTTTTTTGCTGGCGACATTATACAAGATAAAGTGCGCAAAATCAGTCGTTTCCGTTATTCTTTCGGCTACTTTTTGCTTAGTACTTGGGAAATAGGCAACAAAAGGTGCTTGATGTTTTCCCTCTTTAAAAGATGCCTCCCACAATACATTTCCGTCAGTATCTATTTTGCTAACTACTCCGTTTTTTTTACCATTTTCATAATGTTCTATCAACAATTCTTTCCATTTAGTCACCGTAAACCACTCCCCTATTCTTTTCCCCGCTTCCATTTTCCCCACAGATTGCAAAGAACTGTCCGCATAGCGTGTTACTCGGAAACCATTCGTATTATCGTAACTCCCTTGAATCATGGTTTTTTCATTGTCAAAAAAGTAGTGATAAACCCCTGTTGAAAAATTCTCTTTGCCGAAAATTTTTCCATTATGATGAAAAAAATAAGAAGTATCGCTTAATTTCCCCTTGTCATAATTCATTTTTCGTGCAATTCTTTGCTCACTGTCCCAATAAGTCCACACGCTGTCGCGCTTTCCATTTCGAACATTTCCTTGACATATAAGGGTATCACTCCCCATATATGTTTGGGTAATCATTTGAGTATGAGCAGGTTGAAATTCAAAAAATAGTGTAAGCAGAAGGAATTGAACTTTGATTAGTTTCATGAATAAACGGTTTGAGAAATATATGTAAATAACGAAATGCTATTATTTCCTATGCAATTCCCTTGCCTTTTTTGGGGGAAATTTGGCAGTTTCGGAAAAATATTGTATGCTTGCATACTAATTTAGGGATTGGTCAGGCATTGATAAGCGATTTTCGCACGACTTTTTATTTTATTTTTATTTTTATTCGTATATGACAACAGCAAGTGAAGCGTTTTTGAAACAAATTCAAAATGGGTGGGGATTTAATTTTTTTATGTGGAAGCAGTTACCTGCAGCTTTTTGGGCAGGCGTGCGCTTAGTTTCAGCAGACGAGAACAAAGCCGTAGTGAAAGTTCCTTATAAAAGGATGTCGCAGAATCCTTTTGGTTCAACTTATTTTGCGTGTTTGGCGATGGCAGCGGAAATGTCGACAGGCGTATTGGCATTAGCGGCAATACAAGGCGCAAATCCTTCTATGTCTATGCTTGTATCAGAGGTAAATGGGCAATTTTCCAAAAAAGCTACACAAATTACGTATTTTACTTGCGAAGATGGGGAGAAAGTTTTTGCGGCAGTAGCCGAAGCAATATCAACGGGGAAAGCCGTTCAAGTAGATACACTTAGCATTGGCAGAGATGCACAAGGCGAAGAAATTGCAAGATTTAGGATTATCTGGTCTTTTAAACAACGAAGCAAATAGGCCTGTAGGCAAAATGAAAGGTAGCGTATTTTTCTACAAATAATTCTCCTAAAAGAATAAACAAAAGTATTTCACAATTTTGAGACATTTACTTAGAAGTAAAGTGTCTCTTTTTTGGCATTGTAACAAGAGATAGCTATTTTTGCAGCCAATTCTAAAAGCTAATCTCTCGCATTATGTTACAACGTATTCAGTCAGTTTATCTTTCGCTTGCAGCCTTGCTTAATTTAGGCTCGCTCTTTTTACCAACTTGGACGTTTCAAAAAGACATGGGTGAAACTATCAATGGCATGGGCATAGATGCAGGAACAGGGCATCAAAGTTTAACAGAGCACCCCCTTCATTTAGTTTGGGTATTGCTTACCGTTTCCGTTTCTGCCTTTATTTTTTACGTTATTTTCCAATACAAAGACCACAAACGCCAAATTTTCCTTTGTAATTTGGTAGGAATCTTAGCCATTTTGCAAATTGCCTTGACGGTAATATTTTCTTACATGGGACCTTACATTGTGTTAAGCGGATCAGATGTGAAAGAAACGCCAGGAATGGGCTTTTTCTTATTGCCAGTTGTATTACTTCTCTTGATGTTGGGGCGCAAAGGCATTCAAAAAGATTGGAATTTATTAAAATCTGTGGATAGGATTCGCTAAAACTACCTGATTATGTGCTAATATCTTCTTTTTTATAAGGGGATTTCGTATCTTTGTCTAACGAATTTATAAAAAAACATTTTGTAAAAAATATGTCAAGATATATCAATCCTTACACAGATTTTGGGTTCAAAAAGCTCTTTGGAGAAGAGGGTAGCAAAGATTTGTTGATAGATTTCTTAAATCAAATCTTACCAGAACACCATCAAATAGAAGATTTAGCTTTCCAAAATGTAGAAAATTTTCCTGATACCGCAGATGAACGTAAAGCCTTTTTTGACATACATTGTACGGCAAAAGGCGGCGAGCGTTTTATTGTGGAAATGCAAAAGGCAAAATTAAAATATTTCAAAGATAGAGCTTTATTTTATACCACCTTTCCTATTCGAGACCAAGCCGTAGTAGGAAGTTGGAATTTTCAGTTGAGTGCCATTTATTTTGTTGCCGTTTTAGATTTTTTCTATGACGAAGACGAAGCGAAAGCAAAGTTTTATCGAGATGTGCAGTTGAAAGACCAAGATGGAGAGCTTTTTTATAATAAACTGCATTACAAGTTTTTGCAAATGCCTGCTTTTCACAAAACAGAACAGGAACTCACCAGTAAGTTTGATAAATGGGCATATTTTCTAAAGCATCTCACCAATTTTGAGAGTATTCCTCAAATCTTGAATGAGCCAATTTTTACCAAAGCCTTTGATACTGCAGAGTTATCAGGTTTTACACACAAGCAACGAGAAGAGTATGAAAAGAGCCGTTTAAGTTACTTTGAGGTAAAAGCTGTTTTTGATACTGCGAAAGAGGAAGGTAGAGAGGAAGGTAGAGAGGAAGGTAGAGAAGAAGGAAAGGAAGAAGCAAAAGTTGAAGCAATATTAGGATTTTATAGAATGGGGGTAGCGACTTCAACAATTGCCCAAGCATTACATCTCACAGAAGATCAAGTTCGTGAGATTATCGAAAAACATGGATAAATTTCATTATAATACATGAGTACTGTTGAAACAGCAAAACAATTAGGCTTATCAGCCGAAGAATTTCAGAAGATTTGTGGGGTATTAGGTCGTGTTCCCAATTTTACAGAGTTGAGTGTTTACTCTGTAATGTGGAGCGAGCATTGTTCTTACAAAAATTCCATTGTTCAACTCAAAACTTTGCCGAAAACAGGAAGCCGCGTATTGGCAGCCGCAGGCGAAGAAAATGCAGGGTTAATGGACATCGGCGATGGCTTAGGCGTTGCTTTCAAAATTGAATCACACAACCACCCCTCCGCAATTGAGCCTTATCAAGGGGCAGCGACAGGCGTAGGCGGTATTCATCGTGATATTTTTTCGATGGGAGCAAGACCAATTGCCGCCTTGAACTCTTTGCGTTTTGGGGATTTGGCTTCAAGCAAAACCAAACACATTTTAAAAGGGGTGGTAAGAGGCATTAGTCATTATGGCAATGCATTTGGCGTACCGACTGTGGCAGGAGAAGTATATTTTGATAATTGTTACAATACCAATCCTTTGGTAAATGCTATGTCTGTGGGCATTGTGGAGGCAGGAAAAAGTGTTTCGGCTACGGCAAGTGGCGTAGGCAATCCTGTGTTTATCATGGGGGCAGCAACAGGAACAGACGGGATTCATGGAGCTACTTTTGCTTCGGAAGATTTGTCGGAAGGCTCTGACGCAAAACTACCTTCTGTGCAAGTAGGCGACCCTTTTATGGAGAAAGTGTTGTTAGAAGCAACGTTGGAAGCAATTGAAACAGGCGTGGTGGTAGGTTTGCAAGACATGGGTGCAGCAGGAATTACTTGCTCTACTTCTGAGATGGCAGCGAAAGCCAATTTAGGCATGGATGTTTGGCTAGATAAAGTGCCGATGCGCCAACAAAACATGGAGCCTTGGCAAATCTTATTGTCTGAATCTCAAGAGCGTATGCTATTTGTTATTGAAAAAGGAAAAGAGGAAGAAGTAACAAAGATTTGGGACAAATGGGACATTCCTTATGCACAAATTGCCGTTGTTACTGAAGGTGGGCAACTGCGTTATTATATGCACGAAGAATTAATGGCGGAAATCCCTGCACAATCGTTAGTGTTAGGAGGTGATGCGCCTGTTTATATTCGTGAGCAAAAAGAGCCTGCTTATTTTGCGGAAATTGCGAAATTTGATGCTACCCAAGTAGCTCAACCTCAATCACATAGCGAAGTAATTCATGCTTTACTAAACCTTCCCTCCATTGCCTCTAAGCGTTGGATTACAAGCCAATACGATTCGATGGTAGGAACAAATACAAATACCACTCATTTGTTGGCAGATGCGGCTGTGGTAAGGGTAAAAGATACCAAAAAGGGAATTTCCGTTACCACAGATTGCAACAGTCGTTTTGTTCATGCCAATCCAGAAAAAGGCTGTGAACACGCCGTAGCAGAGGCAGCGCGTAATTTGGTTTGCGCAGGTTCTCTTCCTTTGGGGGTAACAAATTGCTTAAATTTTGGTAATCCTTATAATCCAGAAGTTTATTATCAATTTGCAGGGGCAATTCGCGGCATGAAAAACGCTTGCCTAATGTTTGATACGCCTGTAACGGGTGGTAATGTAAGTTTCTACAATCAATCGGAAGATGGTCCCGTTTTCCCAACCCCTACAATTGGTATGGTAGGTTTGGTAGAAAACCTTGAAACAGACCGTTTTACCATGGATTTCAAGCAAGCAGGTGATAGCATCTATTTGATAGGAAAATGTGTGAATGATTTTAACTGTTCTTCTTATTTGTACCATTATCACAACGTCAAGTATAGTCCTGCGCCTTATATTAATTTGGCAGAAGAAAAGGCTTTACATGAGGCAATTTTGGGCATGAGAGGCAAAAACATGATGCAATCTATTCACGACATTTCAGATGGTGGAGCGATCGTAAGTATCTTAGAATCAGGATTCCCACGTGGTTTAGGAGCTACCGTTCAAACGCCAAGTTGCTGCGAGCGTGAAGATTTGTTTTTATACGGCGAAGCAGGTGGCAGAGCGATTGTTTCTGTTTCTCCTGAAAAAGCAGTTAATTTTGAAGCATATATGAACACAACTTCTGTTCCTTTCAAAAAGTTAGGAGAGGTAACAAGTTCTTTGGTAAGCATCAATGGGCAAGCACAAGGAGAAATTGCTGATTTCACCGAAACCTATATGACAGCTTTGGAAAAGCAGTTAGGATAAAATTGTATAAAAAT
>JBJXHA010000213.1:0-5114 GCA_046160275.1 Bacteroidia bacterium
ACTTGCAGGTCCTCCAGAACCGCGCGACATAGGCGGCACCCATACGTGGGTAAAGCCTGTATTTTGTAGTTCAGCAGATTTGTCTGCCATTCTTTGCGCATAACGCTTTCCTCCCAATAGGGTAGGGTAGCCCCAAGACCACCCTTGAAACATAAACTCTTGGGCAAGCAAAGAAAACGGTAAAAAAGCAAGGAAGAGCAAAGATGTGAATTGTTTTTTCATGTTTTTTAATCTGTTAAATAAAACGCCACAAAAGTAATAATTAATTAGAAAAAGTGGAAATAATATGACAAATTGCAATTGCTTTTAGCTATTCGGCATAAATTAGTTTGTGTTATTTTTACAACAAAAGGGTAATTATCAATACTTTATATCTGTTTACTGATAACTGTTAATTGTTAACTGGCATTTACCTATTCACTGTCTATTTTTTTCTCTATTACCTCTTGAATTTTTTGGGGAACATTTGACAGAAAATTGTAGCCCGTTGCCGTTTCAAGGTCGCGCACACTTACGCGGTATTCTTGCCAAGATTTGCTATTAACACTTTGAACATTCGGCATATCCACAGCAATGACACGGGTATCTTCTGCCACTCTTTTGGCATCTTCTGCGCCAATCGGCAAGACCACAATAATTTTCCATAAACGCTTAGGAACAGTTACTTTACCGCCTGCAAAGGTCGTTAAATTACCATTCGAGCCATTTCCTCCTGCGCCATAGCCACCACAATAAATATATAATTCCTTGCCCTGCTGCATCAACGCGCGGCAGTAGTCCTCCAAATTAACCCACGTAATTCGGTTGGCATTAGGAGCTTGCGGTAACATATTAGTCATTAAAAAGGTGGAGGAATTGTCCTCGACTGTGCTATCTCGGTCATCAGAAGGGCATTGATGTCCTCTATCAAAGCCTGTATTCGTATAATCGCTGTGGCCAACTGCATAAAAATTGCTAGGCAATGCGGGGTCTTTGCGAAAATCATCTTGGCGGGCAGTACTTCCTTTCCATGCCGAGCTTAAATGCCATGCGACCCAATTCGGGCCACCCCTCTCATTGTTATAAGATAAGGCGTAAGTTGCCTTTTCCATGAGATAATTGGTCATATTTGTGGCATTTGCAACTGCATTGCTGGGATTACCGAGCGTTAAAGCAGCATCTCTTGTAGGTGTAGGATTTGGGGTAATATTTTCTCTTTTACAACCAGAAAAACTCAATATTCCCACAGTAGTCAAAAGAAGGAGAAATTTTTGCATAGAATTATATGTTAAGTATAAAATTTATGTTTTTGATGAATTATTTTTAGTATCAGTTTACTTTCGATTTTGCTATTTTCAATGATAATGAAATTTTATTTGTAATAACTTAACTATTTCTTACAAGATAAGGAAAATTTAAGTAATACGTAAAATGTATATTTATATCGTATAATTTTTAATTCGGATATTCCTTATTTGTTTTTATTTTTGTAATAGCTTGATAGTCATATTGTTGTGTTTGTTTTTGTTTTTGCCATTAATACGATGAATGAATTTTTCTCAAATTCAAAAACTCAAGCGAAAAATAAATGTAATATTTTTTTGCGTTTTTGATTATCTCCTTACATCGCATTTTCAATATAGGATTGCGTTACCTACCTTTGCAACATCAATAGAAACATTATTGAAAGCTAGAAGAGCTTTTTCAAACCATCTCATTGACAGAATAAAATAGATTTAATCGAATAAGATAATAAAATTTAGTTAGAAGGTTCGACATTGATTATCGTTGGTAAGGATTCACATCGTGACGATGTGAATCTTTTTTTATGCCTTTGAAATGCTTGCAAGATCTGAAAAAAAAATGTACTTTTGCCGCTATCAATCGACTAAGTTTCACTTTTTTAATTTTAAATATCACAATAATTATGAAACGTATTGTATTAAGCGTATTATCACTTATGTTCATGAGTTTTGCCTTGCACGCACAAAAAAGCAAAACACCTACTACTACTCCACCTGTAACTGCCAACACAAACCAAGAGTGGAAGGCGGAAATGATTCAACTGCAAAAAGACATTTACAAACGTTCTGCCAAATATGGCGATGCTGACCAAGCAAAGAACGCATTGTATCATCTAATGGTGTTAGATTCTACGGGAGCAAGTTACAAAGATTCTTTGATGATATTGTATTTTAGCAGTCAAGCTTATGTAAATACTGTGTTGCTTGGGCGCGAAATTTTGGTTTCTCAACCTAAAAACACCAAAGCGCTCTCGCTTGTTGCAACTTCGGAACAATCTCTAGGCGCATTTAAAGAGGCACTTGAACATTATAAATCTTTGTATGTGTTGACTAGCGACCCGCTAGATTTGTATCAAATTGCTACGATTGAGTTTCGTTTGGAGCGTTTTGGCGAGTGTAAAGGCAATGTAGAGCAAATCATTTTACACCCAAAAGCAAAAGAGTCAAAAATCTACATCGCATATAACGAAAAAGAAGGGCAAGAAGTTCCTTTAATCGCTGCCGCTTGGAATTTGAGAGGTTTTATTGCAGCTTCAAAAGACCAACAAGTTGATGTAGCAAAACAATGCTATCAAAAAGCCTTAGAACTCGATGCAAATTTCGCACTTGCAAAAAGTAACTTAGAAGCATTGGATAAAAAGCCAACAGAAGCTCCTAAAAAGTAAGCGATAAGGAATAAATAGCGCGTGAGACTTAACTCATATCTTGCGATTCAAATCCCTTATATTTTTAATGTTCAATAGACGTGTAGCTTTGTTGCTGCGAAAAAAAAGACTTCCCAAGTTTCGAAAACTTGGGAAGTCTTTTTTTATAAGAATTAATGTTTCACTGCTAATTTCCCCGTGAACATTTTGCCTTTGCCCGAAACTTTGACGGTATAAATTCCCGCAGGTAATTGCCCTACGCCTAATTCCACCAATTGTTGTGGGCTAACTTTTTCGCTTGCCACTAATTTTCCTGTCATGTCGAATACTTCCCACGTTACTTCGCTTCCGATTTCTTTTTCTAAGGCGATAACTGCTTTTTCTGTCGCAGGATTCGGATAAATAGAACCTTTTACGGATTGCATGGTATTTTCAATTCCCACATAAGGCACATTTTGAACGGTGTCGCGGTAATAAATATTTCCAATTTGCTCTTGCCCACCAAATATTACCCCAGACGCAGAAAAAACCGCTACTTTATCGTTCTTACTCAACCACTTATATTCAATGCTCATCGGGCGATTGTTACCAAAATTAATGCTTTGTGAAGGGACAGAAACGGTATCATAACCCGTAATTTCATTGCGTACACGCAAACAACCATAAGTTTTATAAGGAGTCATTAAGGTTCCCCAACCATCTACTACATATTGGCGAGTTTGCTCTTGACGAACATACAGGAAAAAAGGAATGGATAAGGTTGCTTCCGAATAAGAAGAGTCGGTATCGGCATAATTTAAAGGAAAATGATACACTTCATCTTTCGGATTATTCACCAATGACATATCAATGCCACTCACCTTTCCGCAAATGCCCATGTTCTCAAATGCGCTACTACTCACTTTATAAGGGCGATAACCTTTGCCAAAGGTAAAACCTGCTGCCCCTGCGCCATTGCCATTTTGTACTAAGGCAACGGTAGAACCTGGAAAATTACTCGCGTAATTAGAAGGTAACGTAACAAAAGTGTCAACGCGTTGAAATTGAGGAATTAATGACGAATAATCCCAAGTTTGATTTGCTCCTGCGCTGCTTGATGGGTCAACTACTTGCGTAGAATCGGGTAAGGTATAACGCGGTAACATACCTACTATGGGCATTTCTGCGGAAGTAATTATGATTTGTGCAAAATTTACGGAGAACAAGCCTAAGCTCATCGCCAAAAGTAACATTCTTTTCATGAGATTGATAGAGATAAAATGTAAAAATAAAGGCAATAATAGGCAAAAAAAATGAGATATAAAGATGTTGGGAACTTTTTTCCTTGTTAGGCAGTTATAGTTGGGCTTTCGATTTATCACTATCACCGTAGCATTTTTCATCATGATACACGATCTTTTCCCTGCAGACCAAGAACTGACGACTTTTGACGCGCAACGAAAACCGCAAATTCTCATTGCGGGACCTTGTAGTGCGGAAACTGAAGCGCAAGTATTGGCAACAGCAGAAGCCTTGTCAAAAATCGGCATTGACTACTTCCGAGCAGGTGTGTGGAAACCACGCACAAGTCCCGGCAGTTTTGAGGGAAACGGAAACATTGCTTTGCAGTGGCTACAAAAAGCCAAAGAACTGTATGGAATTAAGGTAGCAGTGGAAGTAGCAACGCCCAAGCACATCGAAGAGGCTTTGGCGCATCAAGTGGATTTGTTGTGGATTGGTGCAAGAACAACGGTAAATCCTTTTGCGGTGCAGGAAATCGCTGATGCTTTGAAAGGGATAAATGTGCCTGTGATGGTCAAAAATCCGATGAATCCTGATTTGGGTTTGTGGATTGGGGCGATAAAACGCTTGCAAAAGGCGGGAATTACAGAAATTATGGCTTGTCATCGTGGCTTTAATGTGTATCATACTTCGGTGTTAAGAAATCCGCCTTTGTGGGAAATTCCTTTGGAATTTAAGCGCAGAATGCCCGAAATTCCTTTGATTTGTGACCCTAGTCATATTTGTGGTAATCGTTTGGATTTGGCAAATATTGCGCAGCGTGCGATGGATTTAGGCTTTGAAGGATTAATTTTAGAAACGCACCCAACTCCCGATGAAGCATGGAGCGATGCGGCGCAACAAATTACGCCCAATCGTTTTTTAGAGCTGATTTCGCAGTTACGTTATCGCAAAACTTCTTCTCAAAACTTGTTGTATAACACTTATTTGCAGCAATTAAGGGTAGAAATTGATGAAATTGATGAACAACTCTTGGGTTTATTGGCGGACAGGTTGAAATTGGCAAAAAAAATAGGCGAAATCAAAAATCAAAATGGAGTTGCTTTTTTTCAGCATGATAGGTGGTCGGAAGTGTTACAACACATTCAACAACTTGCGCAACAGTTGGGTATAAATCCCGATTTTGCACAGAAGTTGTTTGAACTCATGCACTTGGAGTCGTTGGAGATACAGGGCGAGTAGGAAT
>JBJXHA010000214.1:0-3760 GCA_046160275.1 Bacteroidia bacterium
CATCCGTTTTGACGGGTTTATTGTTTTGCTTGTTGAATTTGTCTCTTATTTTCTCAAACGTTTTATCAATTGAGGCCCCCTCAGTAAAATCGGCTAAATCGTCGTTCAAATCAGAAAAATCATCCGACTTATCGTTTAAGACAACCGTTTGTGTTTTTCCTTGACGGTCTTTAATAAGTAACTGCTCGATATATTCGGGCGTTGCATCGTATTGTTCAATTAATTTTTTAAAAAAATCTTCTTGCGTAGAAGTCTTTTCCAATCTTTTAATACCTAAAAACTCAATCAATTGCTTAGCCTCATTGCTGTCAACGTCATAAAAATCAGCCAAATCATCAACCGTAATATTTTTAACGGATTCAAAAGTGCTTGACTTTGTATAAAGCCATTCAGCATTTGTTAACCTCACGAACTCTTCTGAATCAAATAGTTCAGTTTTGTAGCTGTAATGAAAATAGCTATGACTTCCCATTATTTTATACCTAAAATCGGGATTCTTTTTGATGTAAGCGCATAGAAACTGCCAAAATATTAGAGATGTTTCTTCCGTAATATTATCTATCAACTCCTCACTTCCATCAATATATTTATCGTATATATTGCTAGGTTTTGTAGAATAGGATAGGTCTAAATCTCCCCTTCTATCTTCATTTTTAAATTTCTCAACAACGGGGTCTTCATTGACGCTCAATTGCAACAGAAATTGAACAATTTCTTGTTCTTTTTCTTTCCCAAAAACCTCAATGTACCGTTCCATATCAACAAAACGTGTATTGGGTTTATATTGAAAGAAAGCTTTTAATCTTTCAGTCGGAAGATAGAGTTTAAAAGGGATTTCTCTGAAAATTTTTCCATTCTCAACATATAAAACAAACGCACATTTTTTCAATTGATTCAAATACTCAAATATTTCACCATTCGGGCATTCTTTAGAATATTGCATAAATGATTTAAAATGAGGAATTGTATCAATTGCTTTACCTTTTGCATACAAAGGAAAAATATTATGGTAGATTTCATCTTTCAACTTAGGTTTAGCAATGTCGAATGCTTCAAAAAACCTGATGGAATCAGCATCCGACAAAAATGCTTCGTTGATTGTGGGATAACTCGTTTCCATTTCAATAGGCAAAAACAAGAGCAAATTCTTTGGATTTTTAAGGTCAAACGCCGCAATTGCCTTTTTGTCTTTATTGATAAAAATGGGCTTATTCCGTAAAATACTAACATCTTTTTCCCATAAATTACGCCTATTAAGCAGATACGAATAAAGCGATTTTAACCACTCAATTGATTGATTTTCGATGAAAGAAGCCGTAATTCTTCTAAATATTTTCTCGGGTGTCAAGTTAGTAACAATCAGATTGGAGGGTATGTTTTTTACTTCATTACCACCGTCAATGTAATCAACCAATTTGGGATGTGTATTTTCCATTTGCTTCCTACCAAACGAAGCAAAAACCCATTTTGCATCGGGTTTTTCCATCAATTCAGCAATTTGTTCATCTGAAAACAACTCAGTCAATTCCGTATCAGATGCCCAATAAGCTGTATTTTTTGATGTATAATCTTTGTTTTTTGTAGGAAGCAAAGCCTCGTTTTGCATTTTAGCTTTGATAGCCGAAAAGAAAGGTTGAAAAGATATTTTATTTCGGCTGTTCCAATCAGAAAAATCTGATTCTACGTAAGGAATCAAATGAATAATGGTATCGTCAATCAGCAAATTATCCGTTTCAATGCCAATTTGTTTGAGCGACAACAACGATTCAGCCGCCAAAATTGACAGATTTTTTATGAGGGCTACGTTATGTGCATTACCCGCTTTAATGCCTTCGCGGCTGTCCGTGAGCAAAAAAGGAGCTTGAATAATAAACTTCAAATTGGTTGTTTCCTTCGTTGGAAAAAAACAAAAAGCCGTATAATCCTTTGAATAATCCAACTTTTGATGGACATCAAGAAAGAAACCAACTGAATATTTATGGGCATTTTCCACCATTTTGCGCGTAAAAAGCCATAAATTCTTCTTACTTTTTTGATAATTCGTCGTGTCTTCAAGTGCAATTAATTGCCCTAACGTTTCTCCGAAATGTTGTTCCTCTTTTACCGATTTGGTATATTTTCCCTTCTCGGATTCGGCTTCCCAAGTAATTTTTTCAAGATTTGTGAGAAACAAAACGGGGTGAATAAGTGATTTGAGTTTGTAAAGCACATCACTATACGCCTCCTCTCTTGATTTATTAGGTAAATCAAAAGGAAAGTAGAAAAGCGTTTCGTTGCCTTTTCTGTCTTTATGGTCTTCATCAATTAATTGTGGAACAATAAAACGCTCAATTCTGAACTTAAAATGAGGGTCGTAAACATGCGGGGTATTTGTGTATTGAAAAACGGCTTTGAAGCCAACGCCGAATTTTCCGATTGTTGCCTCATTCTTATTAGAATTACCAATGCCCGTAATAGAATTAACGTGGCCAACACTATCCTTCTCTAAGGAAATTTCAGGATTAGAAACCCTAAAATTAACTGTTCCATTGTGGATAAACAAAAGACCATCTTGAGTTAAAACAAAACGAGATTCATTTGCTTTTACGTCATCGGCATTTTGGAGCAACTCGTAAATAAAATGAGCTTGGTCTGAATACTTATCAACCACTGTTTGCTTTACGCCAGCGTAATCAGGGTCTTCAAGTTGTTCTGCGAATATTTGTCTTTTAGCAGTTAGTTTTTGAAAAAACGTTCTTTGTAATTCTATGTTTTGCATTGATTATCAATAGCTTAAAGTTAAAAAATAAGATTCTAACACATTTTTTGAAAGCCGTAAAATGTGTTGAACATATCTTACTAGATTCCTTCTAAAAGGTTTCATAAAATGTGAAAATTATATTTTTTTCATCAATTGCCCCCTCAGTATAAAAGCCTAAAATGCCTTAAAGAGATCATTTTAGGCTTTTATACTGAGGGGTGTCTTTCAAAGTCTCTAAATGACAAAAGCCCCTCCCGAGTTATCGGGAAAGGCTTATTGTTATATTAAGTTGGCAACGACCTACTCTCCCACACTCAGGGGTGCAGTACCATCGGCGCAATTGAGCTTAACGACTCTGTTCGGAAAGGGAAGAGGTGGATCCTCAACGCTGTAATCACCAACAATTCTTTAAGCAGCTTTCGCTACTAATTTCTTATATTTGATAGAATATGGAAAGAGGAGTACAGTATAGAATGTAATGTGAACGTGTATTAGTTTATTTTGAATATCGTTAGTTGATTATGCAAAGTAAATAATGCTTTCTTATCTTATTTCCAATACTTCTTTACCGCCATTGTTCAGCCTTTTGCTATACTCTGAACGAAGGTAAAAAATTTAAGGAAGCTATCGGGCAATTAGTATCACTCGGCTGAACATATCGCTACGCTTACACCTATGACCTATCAACGTGGTCATCTTCCACAGCCCTTTCCCTTTCGGGTGGAATACTCATCTTGAAGGAGGCTTCGTGCTTAGATGCTTTCAGCACTTATCCCGTCCGAACATAGCTACTCTGCACTGCAACGGGCGTCACAACAGATACACTAGCGGTTCGTCCAACCCGGTCCTCTCGTACTAGGGTCAGCTCTTCTCAATATTCCTACGCCCACACTAGATAGGGACCGAACTGTCTTGCGACGTTCTGAACCCAGCTCGCGTGCCGCTTTAATGGGCGAACAGCCCAACCCTTGGGACCTTCTCCAGCCCCAGGATGCGACGAGCCGACATCGAGGTGCCAAA
>JBJXHA010000215.1:0-9616 GCA_046160275.1 Bacteroidia bacterium
CCGAAGAACAACAACGCATTTTTGACAAATGGTGGTCAGCAAATGGCGAAACAAAAGCAAAGAAATTTACTTTTGTAACCGTTAGCCACGAAAAAGGCAAAGAAGCGCATCACGGAGGCGATTTGAACCATTAATTCGCTGAAAATGAAGGATAAAAAGCCCTAACAGATTTGCTGTTGGGGCTTTTTTTTGTCGTAAAAGATACAACAGGCTGAAGCTTGTGTCTCATTGGAGCGTGGGCTTTAGCCCGCACTTTCCTCGGGTTCTTCAGAAATGTCAGGAAAGAAACTTCTCAAAGAAATCCTTTTTTCTGTATAGAACCTATCTGCTGCGTTTACGGCAGGATTACCTTTATTGCCAAAATAATGGATATAGGTATTTTTGTATAGTTCATTTAATGAAAAACCATACACCTTTTCAAAAGGAACATCTGCTTCGCTTCTGTTTTGCATTTTTGTTACCACACAAGCACAAGTCCAAAGCCTAAATTCTTGAAATTTCCACGTATGTTTGAGATATACGAATAAATCCTCTAACAGTTCTACTTCAAAAGTTGGAGTAAGAAGCCTTGCCTCTTCCTTATCAACAGGAATATCAAAATATAACTTTGTCCCTCGCTCAAAAACAATATCATAATGCGATACTCCTTTTTCCTGCTTAATAACATCTTCTTGCTCTTCTTTCAGCCTCACTTTTTTTTGCGTACCAATGGGCGTATATGCCTCAAAAGCGGCAGGGTCTGCTACTATCGCAATTTCTGCTCCTTCCTTTATACAAATCCGGGTATTTGTTTGGGTATCATAGAAATACCCGTTGCGATAAATGAGTTTTAAAATATTCATAATTTATAGTATTTAAATAAATGTTATGATAGAACTTTATAAGTAAACGCATTATAACCCTAAAGACTGATTACAGTTTATATTGAGTTTACCGTTAATTATTAAGTGTTGCTTTGTGCTTTAGCCATTACCTCTTCTAATGTCCACATATTTTCATAACGTGTGTGTTGCATAAACAACTCATCTGTGATAGAAGGCATACTTCTTTTCAGGTTAGAAAGAAGTTTATCAAAAGTCGTTTCTGTACTTATTATTTTTTCGATGATAGAGGGGGCTAGTTTCTTATTTCCTGTAAAATCCCAAAACACATTGTCGTTATACTGCCATGTTAGGGCGCGACATTTGGGCTTATATTCTTTGGGTTGAACCTCCAAAAAGTCTATATACCAATCTTGAACTAGCTGAAATTCAAACGAATAATTTTCGGTAGGATGTTGAAATACAAGATTCATTCCTTTTACAAACAATACCTTTTTTTGAATAATAGGAATAGCTTGTATGGTTTTAATCAATTCAAATGCTTTGTTTACTTCATAATAATAAATAGGGTGACTCGTGGTATCGTGTGAATGAGGATTGAGTAACACGAGGCGAATAGTCGATAAAGTTTCTTTTATTTTATTATCAATTGGGTATTGAAGGCTTTCGTATCGTTCGAGTAGTAACCCCCACAAATGAGACAAAGCATGGGGTTTGCCTTCGGAATACAAACTATCTGTATGCAAACGCTCTTTAATTAAACGTTCTACTTCTTTGCGCAAGTAATTGAGACAAGCGGGATAATCCTTTGCCTTAAAATAAGCCTTTGCCTTTTCATAATAACCCATCGAAGGACTAACCAAAATGGGGACATTTATCCCTGCTGTTTCATCAATATACATTTCCATACACACCCACTGATCATTAGAGACCATTTGCTTCGCTACCTCAAACCAATTTCTATCATACGTAGTCATTAGGACTTGATAGTCTGAAAAATGGTCTTTTAAAAGGTGGAGCATGGGCAAGCGATTCGACATATCTAGCCCAATAAATATATCATCTAAAAACAAGACTTTCAGTGTATTAGCATCAGGAGGTAAAATTTTGATTGCCGCCAAATACAAACTAATTGCCAATGCCGAAAGACGTGCCTCGTTTAAAAACTCTTGGTGTTTGATGGGCTTGTCGTTGAGCTTTACAGACAAATAGATTTCTTTTTGCTGAACAATGCCCCGCGCTCGATAACTTACGCCATTAAACACAAAACCTACGTTTAACTGTCCGTTGCCGATAAAATACTGCAAGAAAGTAGTGGTATCTTTCAGAATTTCGGTAAGCAAGTAAGCCAGTGCATCATTAAATGCACTCAAATTTTCGTTAATCCGTTTTTTTACGACAGAGGTTTGGTTTTCTTCATGTATATCATGTTCAATGTCTGTCCATAATTCTCCCAAAGCCTGGTTTTTGCTATAACTATTGACGCTATGTGCCAACAATTCCTTTACAATAATCTCAAATAAATTGACCGTTTCATTGGCGGCAGCAAGATGCGTGCGTAGCAGTCGCCGATAATCCAAAAAGCCTTTGAGCTTGTTTGCTGCCTTAATTGTATCGTTGGCAAAACGCTTATTAGGAGACTCAAATCGAATGGGTTCAGCCTGTCCTTCGAGTTCTAACTCCAAGTAAGTGCTTTGCGTTTCAGGCATATATACATTTTGTTCCCAAGTTGCATCTTGGCTTGTACCCTGAAAAAACAATTCTAATCCTTTGAAAAGCGAACTTTTTCCGCTACCATTTTCGCCGTATAGCAATAAGTTGTTGCCCTTCGTACCCAACTCTAGGCGATGTGTACCATAAAACGCACGATAGTTGTGTAATGTAATGCTCGTGATTTTCATACAAGTAATGGGAAATGAATGTAATGTTCTTATTATCAATTATTTAATTAAAGTTAGCTGCCGTTGTTGGTAGGCTGATAAGTTACCAACAACAGCAGCTAACTGAAGCATTTTCCAGCCTTTACCCAATTCCAACCCCTACTTACCCATTATCAAAGCGATTTCGGGAATGAGGTCGAGGTTAAAAAGGGCGATTCTTACAGGGTGTGTTTTGTCGTGGAGGCGATGAAATACCGCTCGCACAGTCGCTAGTTTTTCCGTATCAGGCGCGTCTGCTTCCCACATAGGCAAGTCCCCTAAGTGCGCGATGAGGCTTTTTTGCTGTTTCTGCATTTGCGCCCCAAAATACAACTCATACACCATGCCATCTAATACTTCCTCAAAATATGCCGACATATACCTATCCTGCACCTCCGCAAAGGCTTGCCCCTTGAGCCATAGTATATACTCGACCAAGCGAACAAAGGGCTGCTGCCCTGCTAGACTTAGGGCAGGAATGGGGAGTTGTTGTATGTAGAAATTATAAAAGTGCATGGTACGTATTGCTCTTGCATAAATAAAGTTGTAAGCGTACCAACTCAAAAACTGGCTATTCAAATAAGCTAACCAAAATTTGTCACTAATACAGTCATCTAATTTGAAAGACATGAGGGTATTGGTAATTAGAATCCCTTCCTCATCATAAGCTGCTGCAATTTTTAGGTGAGGGCGAGGGTTCTCTATATGAGATACGATTACTTGAGATATAACTTTAGGTTTTAGGAACTCTTTTGCATTTTTCCAATTCAAATTTTCTTGATTATCTAAATATCGGTGGGTTCTTACCCTATATCGCCCTACATCTATGCCTTTCAGTAATTTATACGCTCTAGGTTCATCGGAAAAGAAATTTGTACCAATCGCTAACCCTAATTTGCCTTCTACCATACTTTTTTGGTAAGATTTGTCCTGTATCGCTTTAAAAATGGATTCAGGATATAATGCCTTATAAATTTGACAAGTATTGCTCTTTACAAATATTTTGTCGAAGGTTACAGCATCTATGGTAGAAATAGTAAAATTACTATCCAAAAGAGAAAGAGAAATATTTCCTTTGGCTTTATTTTTCATTAGTCCAAATACTGAAGCCTCCAATAACACATTATCAAAAGACTTTCCAGTATCTAAAATAAATTGTAAATTATATTTTTTCCAATAATTAACCCTAGTGTCTTCCCATGAATCACCATATAATGACTTTTTAGGAATGATAAAACTAATAATGCCATTCTCTTTTAAATGCTTATCAAAACAGATTTTAACAAATAATTCCGCGCTATCTCCACTCGAAAACTCTACTTTCTGAACTTTTCTAAAGTAGTTTTTTTCTTCTGCACTTAGTACGGTTCTAAATCCATATGGTGGATTTCCAATGATAATATCAACACCATTTTTTACAGATTCACCAAACATGGTAGGCGCATCGAAAAAAGGGGAGGAATGAATCGCATCAAAAGGACTCCATTGTGTTTTTTGGGTAGCAGTAGCCTCATTAAAACCACTTGCAATTAAGGATTTTTTGAGTTCTTTGCGTTTTTCATATTCGGTTTTATGCAGGGTTTTCTTTTGCGACCATTTACGACAATAAAAAATTTCCTTGCGAATTTCGTCTAACTCCTTTTCCATTTGGATTACGTCATTGGCTTGCAACTGATTCTCTGCCAACCCAATAAGCGTATTAGCCGCCACGATTTTGGTTTCGAGGTTAGGCATAGAAAGGATGCCGAGATTGGGGGCGTTTTCTTGGGTTTGCTGCTCTACGAGGAGAGAAATAAAGAAACGGAGCTTGGTAATTTGTACGGCTACTTGTTGAATGTCCACACCATAGATGCAGTTTTCAATCAAAAAGAGTTTTCGGGTGTAGTCGAGTTCGTGTTTATTTTGCCCAAAAGAAGTTTGAATATAGCGGATGCGCTCCTCTGCGGCTTCCACTGCCTTTTGTTGAATGACCTTATCGCCCAAGGCTTGGGCTTTTATCAAGTCATTTTGGGCAATGCGTAGCATTTGGGCTTTCCACTTGTCGTTATTGGGGTCAAGTTTTCCCAAAATATGCACCATCACATTTAACGCGCCCATCGGGTAAGCCCCTGAGCCGCAGGCGGGGTCAAGAATTTTGCAATCCGACAAAGCCTCAATGATTTTTTGGCTCGTGGCTTGGTTAAAAGGGTTAGCTTGGTTGTAGGCAAAGAGTGCCGTGAGTTTTTGGTCGAGTTCCGCTTCCAACTTATCGGAGTCATCGGCAGGGAGTTCGAGGGTTTGCTGTTTTTTTACGGTGTTGCCAAACATATCCGTTTGTTGGCTGCCCAGCATAACGGTAGCCATGATTGGGCGCAACTTTTCCTTAAAATAGCTTTTGAGGCTTTCTACCACCATGTAATCCACGATTTCGCGAGGGGTATAAAAAGAACCTGTTTGTTTGCGGGCGGTAGTTTGGGTTTCGGGGTTATAGGAAGCCAACAAGTTTTCAAACACTTTTCCCAAAAGTTCGGGGTCAAGTGCAATTTCTTCTTCTATTGGTGTATTTTCAGCGATGGTAAATTTATAACGATTGAGAATAGGAATAATCCCTGCAACGGAAAGGGTTTTTGTTTTTTTGTCGGCGAGGTCGCTCGGCAAATCAATGAGGCTTTCGCCAAAAAACAAGACATTAGGTACTACGGCTCTTTTGGGGGCTTTTGCCGAAAAACCATCATAGCGAATTTCGGCATTGCTTTCTTCGTCTAGATAATCTAAACATTCAAACAATCCTCCATTTAAGAAAGGGGTTTCAGCTAATAAATCAACCAAGGCTTGCGGCTGTTGAAATAAATCTTTTCCGCGATATTTGGTTTTATCGAGGTAGCCCTCACTTTTACCAAAATGTGTTTTTAGGTCTTCCACAAATTGACGTTTTTCGAAGGCATTTTCGGCATCGTTGTCCATAGGCGAATTGAGGGTAGCAAAAAATAGGTTTTGCAAAATCCCTTGATAGTAATTCGCATTTTCATTGTCATTCGGTTGGAAATTTTTGAGGAGCTTTTCGAGGTTTTTGGGTTCAAATAGTGCCTCGTTTACTAATTTTTTTTCTTTGATAAACCACACGAACATTAAGCGCGTAAGCAATCGAATGACAGCAGTCGCTTTGTAGGCATCTTCTCCCAATTTTTCATTTTCAGGTTTTGGAAATCTAAGTTTGGGGTGTTGTGTAGCCCACAAATACCAGCCAAAGAGTTCTTTGTAAAAGCGTTTGTTGAGTAGTTGGGTATCAAAGGTTTTTTGCCAAGCATTATGTAAGTCAGCAAAGTTATGTATCGCAAAATTACTTTTTAACGCATCAAGGCTCAAATCTTTAAAAATTTCGATATGCCCGCGATGTGGGTTTTCAATTTCTATGTCTTTGAGCAAAGTCGTTTTGAGTAGTACATCTTTGCTTTGGTCTTTTTTATGTAATCGTCTATGATTTACCGAGAACGTAAGTTTGCCTTTGTATTTGAATAAAATAAAAGCAGGAATCAAAAACAGCCCATTAATTTGTCGCGTAATTTCGGCAAGCTGCGAGCGAGTGTAATGATTTCCACTTAATTCGAGCGCAAAAAACAAATACGATTCGTATTCATTGGTTTTGATGGTATGAAAAGTAGGGTCATTTTCAAATAAGGTAAGTAAAGTTCCTACATCATCGTAGGTAAGTTGAAACAAAAAATGTATGTTTTGCCACTCTTCGATGAGGGCTTTGTGTTTGTCAAAAGGTTTTGCTTGCACAAATTGTGCTTGAAAGGAATCGAAATCACTTTCTTCGCTTCTGTACTTAATTTTGCTACCGTAGCCTAACGTTTTAAACAAGGCAAAGGCATTATCATAAAAATCGCCCGTTTGAAAGGCAGTAATGGTTTGGTGTATGTTATTTTTCATGATTTATAAAATGAGAGAAAAGTGGTTTGTTCCTTTTGTGAAAAACAATTTTAAAAGTGTCCTTATCAGAAAAACAGGCTTAGACTTGTTTTGGGTTATACAATTACCAACCAAGTAATCAGCTCAAAATCGCTGGCAGAAGAGGCCTCTTGAGGCACAAAAAGAGCATTTCGGCTTTGTTGTAGGTTTTGAGCTGATTTTTTATGAAACTGCTCTTTAATTTCTTTTGCGGTGATTTTAAGCAAGTTAGAAATAGCGGTCATGTCTTCGCCCTGCTGCGTTTGGGCATGAAAAAGGTCGCAAAGTTCCTCATAAGGGACTTTTTTGTGTTGACACAATAACCTAAAAATTTCGAGAATTTGTTTGGGGTGTGTATAATTAAAGACAACGTTTCCATCGTCATAAATATACACCAAAAAATAAGGAAAATACGGATTTACCTTTTCTATTTGTTGTTGATTTTCTTGACGTTTTTGTTTGAGGAAAAAGATAACTCCTTCTTGAATAAGCATTTGTACCTGAGCCTCCAACTTTTCGTATTTTCCCAAAGCGGCATAATCTCCACTAGGAGCAGGTACTACGGCGTATAACCCAAGTGGACATTGTGCAAGTCGGGTTTCGTTTGCATTTAAAAACAAGTCGAGCTCTACTCTAAAATCTTCTAAGGAAAATTCAGACAAAGAAACGCCTTCTTGCGTGTCTTCTAAATCCAATACTTCTTCTTTGAGCTTTAATAATTGTTTGTTTCTAAACTTTAAATCTTCGGTAATCAAATCTTCTATATCGTCATTATTTAACAAATTATCTTCGTTTGTACCAATCAAATCTGCCAACGCCATGCGCGACTCTACTCTATTTTTGAGTTTGATGTAACTATCTAGGTCATCGGTGGGCCAGAAGTTTACCATTTGAATGTATTGATTGATGCTCCCTAAGCGGTCAATCCGCCCAAAGCGTTGAATGAGGCGCACAGGATTCCAATGAATGTCGTAATTAATTAGGTAGTCGCAATCTTGTAAGTTTTGTCCCTCAGAAATACAATCCGTTGCAATCAAAATATCAATTTCGCCTTCCTGTGGCATATATTTCATTTTTGCTCGCTTTTTAGCGCGGGGTGAGAAGTTGGTGAGAATGTGATTAAACTCGGTTGCTTGTTTAAACCCTTTGGGTTGAAAGGTCGTTAAATTTTCACGGTTCCCACCTGCCACAACTGCGAGATGTAGCCCAAGTTCTTGTTTTATCCATGTTGTGAGGTTGTCATATAAATAATAAGCTGTGTCGGCAAAAGCGGTGAATATCAATACTTTATGATTTTTTTCGTTTAGGGGTTGCTTGATTTTTGCCGCTATTAATCCCTTCAATTCTTGCAATTTGGCATCACGTTCTGGCGTAATTCCACACGCATTATTATACAAATCAACGAGTTGAGTTTTGTCTTTTTCAATGTCTGCTTCCCATGTTTTCAAATCAATGTCTGTTAATAAAATTTTGCTTTTTTTCCCTATCGTCCATAGTTCTCTAAAGGCAATCATTTCCTCATCTTCTTCCTCATTTTCCCAATCAGGGGTAAGTTCGTCTAAATCAATGGCTTTTAGTTCTGCAATTCTTTTGAGTTGCGTGTCCATTCTTTTAATCGTTCTATCTAAGGTAATTTCAAATGCCTTAATCGAACTTTCTAGGCGTTTTAGGAAATTAACGCGCATCATCCCAATCAGATGCCGTTCTCTATCTGCTTGGGTAAAAACCTTTACTTTTTTTGTATCATATTTTCCTTGTGCTTTCTCTAATAAATATTCAGAAGGGTGAAAAATTGCCAGTTTGTACCCATTAATTTTCTTTTGTAGTTGTTCGTAAGCAGGGAAACGGTTTTTTACATCTATTTCGGTCGAAATAGAGTGTACTTTCATTCTTTCAGGGAAACGCCCGATTTCTTGCATTTCTGCTTGGTAAAACTGTTGAATATGTTTACGAGAACGGGCAATAGTAAGTGAATCAAGTAGGTTGAAAAAGCGGCTATCTAAGCGAGAAAGTAGGTTTTTTGTTGTTCTATTGGCACTTTTCGACCAAGCAGAAAACGTACCTTGTGCAGTACGTAACAACTCTTTCAAATTTGGCACTTTCAAATCATGCGAAAAAGCGTCATCTTCGCCCCCTGTTATAATGTATAGTTGATTGCGTAAATCTTTCAAGTCATTATTAACAGGGGTAGCTGAGAGTAACAACACTTTTGTATTTACGCCTTGCTTGATAATGTCATGGATTAAACGCTCATACCTACTGACTCGAATTACATTCCCTTCTTCATCTCTCCTACTTTTGCTATTATTTCTAAAATTATGCGATTCATCAATCACTACTAAATCAAAATTTCCCCAATTGATGTTATTAAGACTCACCCCATTGATGCTTTTCCCTTGCTCTCGGCTCAAATCCGTATGGCTTAACACCGTATAACTAAGCCTATCATTGAGTAGAGGGTTTAGCTCGCTATTGTTTTGTGCTTGATAGACTGTCCAGTTTTCCGCTAATTTTTTAGGGCATAACACTAATACCTTATGGTTTCTTAGCTCAAAATATTTAATGATAGCTAAGGCTTCAAATGTTTTTCCTAATCCCACGCTATCTGCTAAAATGCAACCATTGAAATGATTGATTTTTTTTATAGCTCCTTTCACGGCATCTTTTTGAAAGGAATATAACATATTCCAAATTTGGGTATCTAAAAACCCTGTGCGATTATCCCAAAAATTACTATCATAGTCTTTTGTATGCGATTCAAATAAGTGATAGAGTGTTTTTAAGTAAATTAATTCAGGGGGATTATTGGTGTAAAGTTGTGCTAAGAAATTAAGCACATCTTCTTTAGCATCTTGTACCATACCTGTTTTATCTGACCAAATTTCATAAAACCATTGCCAAAGCTCAGTTCTATCTCTATCACTATCCATTTCTACATTAAGCTCA
>JBJXHA010000216.1:0-3499 GCA_046160275.1 Bacteroidia bacterium
TTCAAGCTAAGTTTGATAAGATGCTTACAGCATGACAACTAGGGAGAAATGCAATAAAACTGAATTTACACTACACTTAGCCAACTAAAATTATGCAACAAACTTTTATCAATCAAAAATAAAAAAAACCAATAACTTTTGAGTTACAACTTATAACAAAGTAACTATCTATTGAAGTACATGAAATTAAAAAGGAAGAACATGATAAACTACATAGTTTGCAATAAAGACTAAAGAGAATGCAATGATAACAATTTAATCTGCAATAGAAAGAAAATGTCGTGCAATAGAGAGAGATTAATGCTAATTTTTTAAAATTGCAGAGTTTTAAGAATAGTATGTATAAGAAATGACATTTTCAGGAAAAAAATGTCATTTCATTGCAAGTTTTATGCTTTTTGTAGGATATATTTTGAGATTATTTAGGGTGGGAATTTATTCCCACCCTAAATAATCTCAAAGCTTAGCGCGTTTATAGTACAAGTGCTTCTTAGTCTTTCCAAGTTTTTAAAACTTGGAAAGACTAAGAAAAATACCCCTCTCTCATTTTCCAAAAAATGCCTATCTTGCGACCACATTTTACCTATATCTTCTTATGTCACAACTCGCGCTTTCTCTCATACAAGACTGCCTCCGCACCCAAGACCCCTACCTTGACCTAGGCTGCTGCGGACTCACCGATGCCCTCGTAGCCGAAGGCACAGAAATAGACATTGCTTTGCGGAAATGTACGCATTTAAAAACTTTGATTTTGAGTAATCAGTGGTATGATTGGGAGAAATATCACTGGATAAACAGCCAAAACACAGGGGAAAAGAACTTTTTCGCCACGCACCCGCCCGCCCTTCCTTTGCTGAGGGGCTTGGAAGTATTGAGTTTCGAAGGAGAAGGCAATGAATCGGGAATCAAAGACATGGGTTTTGTGGACGCGCTTAGTGCTTTGGTATTGCTAGATATTTCCTTTAATCAAATTAGGGAGCTAAAAGGACTTGAACAACTCACTAATTTGCAACAACTTTCTATTTACAAGAATCAAATTAGTGAGCTAAAGGGACTCGATAAACTCGTCGATTTACAAAAACTTGAAGTTTCTGCTAATCAAATTAATGAGTTAAAAGGGCTAGATAATCTCGCCAATTTACAACAACTTTGTATTTCCGCTAATCAAATTAGCGAGCTAAAAGGACTTGACCAGCTCAACAATTTACAACAACTTTCTATTTTCAATAATCAAATTAGTGACATTCGCTCCCTACTCCCTTTTTTGCAAAGAGCCGAGAATCCCTTACAGGTGAAATGGGATTGGTTTCCAAATAAAGGGGAAATAAGCATACAAGGCAATCCGCTTACCTCTCCGCCTGTGGAGGTGGTAGAACAAGGCAATGCAGCGATTTTAGAATGGTTTGAATATGCAGCCATAAAAGACTTAAGACCTTTAAACGAATGTAAACTTATTTTTGTGGGAGAGGGAAGTGTAGGAAAAACAAGTCTAATGAAAACGCTGATTGGGCAAGCATTTGATGAAAAAGAACAAACTACGCATGGGATTAACAAAGTGGCGTGGGAGCAAATACAAAACGCCAAGGGCGAGAAAATAAGGGTAAATTTATGGGATTTTGGAGGGCAGCACATTCAACATTCTTTGCATCAGTTCTTTTTTACGAAAAGTGTAATTTATGTAGTGGTATTAAGCCCTCGTAATGATAATAAAGCTGATTATTGGCTAGAGCAAATAGAGAAACTTGGTTGTGAATCCACGATTTTGGTAGTGTATAATTGGAAAGATGAAAAAGAAAAACAAGCCCCTTATTTGAGTGATTTTTATGAATTAAGGAAGAAATATCCGCATTTAGAAACACCTTTTTTATTATCATGTAAGACAGGCGAAGGCGTGGAGGCGTTTAAAACGCGGTTGATTTCAGCAATTTTATCGCAAGAAGACCTTAATGCATTATATCCTACTACTTGGTATAATATCAAACAAGCACTTGAAGAGAGAACTGCCGAAAAAGATTACATTTCGTATGAAAATTATGAGCAAATTTGTGAAGCATTAGACTATAAAGACGAGGAGAAACAACAAAATCTATTGGATAGGCTAGATAAAATTGGCTCTATTGTCTATTTTAATCGCCCGATTTTGAATAGTTATCAAGTATTAAACCCTGATTGGGTAACAACGGGAGCTTATACCGTAATGACTGCCGAAATTACAAAGCAAAAAAAGGGGCATATCAATTATGCCGATTTGCGAACAATTTTTAAAGAAGAAGTGCGCATTTTGTCCGACAAAAGGACAACAATTAAATATAAGGAAAACCAATTTGTTTTTATCATTGAATTGATGCGCGAGTTTAATTTGGCAGAAAATAACCCTTTTACCCAAGCAGAAAAGGAGTATTTGATTCCTGCCGCTTTTGAGGGTTTGCCCCTAAGCGATTATGCGCAATATAAACAAGGCGGCAAGCATTATCGGCTTTTGTTTCCCTCCGCTTTTGAGATGATTATTATGCACAAATTTATTGCACGTAATATTTCTAAATGCATAGGCAAAAATTACTGGGCTTCGGGTTTATTGATTAAGAAAGATAATACTTTTGCTTTGGTGGAAACCAATCAACTTTCTAAAATTATAAATTTTTGGATAACAGGCGAAAATGTGCGTGGCTTTTGGGAGATTTTGCGAAATGATATGCAAGAGATTTGCAAAAAGTACCACAATTTTACCCCAGATATGCAAGTCTATTACCAAAAAGAGGGGAAATCAGCCTTTTTCTCTTATCAAGAAATGTTAGACTGTGTTACTGATGGGGTTTTATCTTTACCTTATCATCCCAGTACCCGTATGAAAAACATTGATGTTTTGTCAGTAATTGACTTATTTGAAGATTCAAGTAAAGCCCAAGAGAAAATAGCAAAGGAAAAAAGAGGGGGTGATACTTATCATATTCACGGAAATCATAATAACTTTGTAAAAGACGTGCATGATAGCAAGGTAGGAATAAACAAGGATATTTCGCCACATTTACACGATAAAATAGACAAGATTCATGCAAATACAGAAAACATTCAACATTCCCTCTCTCACCTAAAAAGCGACCTTCTCGCCCAAATCGGTATCGAAAGCGAGGGCATAAAAGCAGCGATTTCACAAAGTAGTGAGAAGCAGGTCGAGGTAATGGGGGAAATGCTACGAGAGCTTGAAAAAATGGATAATGAAACGCAGCAGCAGTTATGGGATGGGTTTTGTACGCTGGGGATAAAAAATGAGGCGGTAAAAAATATCATTGAGGCGGAAATTGCCGCAGCCAAACTAACGGAAAAGGACAATAGCAATTTAAAGTTAAAAATTGGGTTGCCTTTTATGTTGCAAAACATTTTGGGCATTGGGCTAGAATATGAGGTTCTCTTAGCCGATGGCAATGCCTTTGCTAAATGGGCGAAAAAGTGGGTATCGAGAATATAGGGAATTATATTCCCTAGAGGTTGTTTGTTAAAG
>JBJXHA010000217.1:0-8919 GCA_046160275.1 Bacteroidia bacterium
TAACCTAACACAACCGCCACATTTTTCTTATCGCGGCTATATTCAATCAAGAGATTAAAAATACTAATGGCTGCTTGGTCGAGTGGATAGGGCTTTCCTGCAAACACAAGTTGCACAGGTCTATCGATATTATTCAAAAATTTATCCAACCTATCCAAATCCGTCAAGAGCAAATCGGCACGTTTATAACCTGCAAATCTTCTTGCCCACACAATTGTCAAGGCATTTTCATCAAATATTTTTCCGCATTGGTCGGCAATCACCTTAAACAATTCCTTTTTCTTTTGACGCTTCAAATGTAGTAACAAACCATCATTGTTTTGCTCCATTGCCATATACATATCCTTGTCTGCCCAATATTGGAAATTTTGCGCGTTCGTAATGCCAATAATATCCGAAATACCTGCGTAAGAACTCCACATTTCCTTAGAAACTACGGCATGAAGTTGGGAAACGCCATTCGCGATTTTTGCCAAATGCAAAGCCGCAGG
This sequence comes from Bacteroidia bacterium, assembly GCA_046160275.1. Lineage (GTDB taxonomy): Bacteria > Bacteroidota > Bacteroidia > J057 > J057 > JBJXHA01. Next base: position 492 of record JBJXHA010000217.1, read on the forward strand.
TGTATGCCCAAACATATCGCCTTCTGTTCCCGTAATGCGTTTTGCTTCCTCCAAAGGTACGTTTCCGAAGAAAGACAATTTATTCAAATCATGAATGTTATGTTCCTCATTTCCAGCCTTTTCTGGCGTATGTGTCGTAAATACATAACGTTTTTTCACTTCTTCCACGTTACCATATTTTTCATACATATAAAAAAGCAAAGGCAAAGCGTGGGATTCGTTCATGTGATAAATATCTGTTCCGCCTAATGCCTCAATCACTTTTGCGCCGCCTACCCCTAACACAATCATTTGCGCGATGCGAGTAAGGGTATTTCCATCATACAAACGCTGCGTAATCGTGCGCGAAAGTGCATCATTTTCAGGAATATCCGTAGAAAGCAAATACAAAGGAGCTGTATTGAAAACGTGTGAAGGTAAGCAATACACTTTTACATGAACGGGATGATGATTGACACTAATCGTAACTTTAATGCCTGTATCCTCCAAAAAAGCATAATCTTTGCGGGTAAAAGCAGGTTTCATCAGTCCATTTTCATCTCTTGTTTGGTCATAGTAGCCATAAGACCACAAAATGCCAATCGCTATCATGTTCTGCTTCAATTCGAAGGCGGAACGCAAATGCGAACCTGCCAAGTAGCCCAAACCACCCGAATAAATTTTCAAAGATTGATGAATGGCATACTCCATACAAAAATAAGCCGCACGTTTTTGATAACGCTCATCAGGCGTATAAGGATGATACCATTTTGCGTAATTGGAAGTCATATTTTTTTCAGTTGATAATTGATAATGAAGGAGATAAGGAATATTATTTTTCTTTTTGAGCAAAGAAAAGCAAGCCCTTAGCATTCCTAGTTCATTTAGCCCTGCCTAAGAGAATCTTATAAATTGTTGCTTATTGGGACTAAATATTGAAAAATATGCGGCAAATATAGAAAAAATATATAGAATTGTTAGTATTTTGTAAAATTGTGGGATTTTTTTTGACAGAAATTGCAGACTTCTATTTATTGAAACAAGTAAGTACCTTTGCGAAGCAAAGAATACCTACTTGTACTGTGGGGGTGGGGGTATTGCTAAAATCGAACTCTTTTTAGCTAATAAGCCTACTCATAAAAATATTTACCAAGAATTAGCTGCCGATTTTACCTACAAAATTAGCCTCTATTTTATTGCGCTTTATTCGCCTAGCATTACTTAATCTTATACCCATGGTTATTCCAAACCACAACACCTCCGTCTTTGTACATCACAAGCCCACCTGAATTTTCTAATTGTACCATTACAGCACCTATGCCAGTAGTCTCAGAAGCCCATAAACGTTTGCCATTTTTGTCATATAGAACAAGATCTCCATCGTCTTGCATTTTCAGTACACATTCATCTGCAGCACTAACCCCCGCAATGTTTGTTGACCAAATTTGTTCAGTGTCCTTATAAATAACGAAGTTGCCCTCTATTATACCCATTGAAAAATTAAACATGGAATTGAACTGCCCTTCTCCTTCTTTCATCTGGCTCGAATGCTGCGGTTCCATTCCAGCTGACCTTGCCGCAGCTTGTGAATATAAATTGCCGGGATAGAGCCAATGGATTTTTGCCTCCCAATGACCAACAGCACCACCATTTTCAGCAGGGTAGTATTGCGCTACAGTATTATCCGTCTTATAGGAATACCAATTTCCATCTTTCTCATAAAGAAAAGAGCAATCCCGACCAATTTCTATCCCTTCCTGAAAAATTATGTTTTCCTTATTTACCAATAAATGAGTCGCTGAACCGTTAGTGTGGAATACGTAAGAACGTTCTGTACCCGCTTTATTATACATAGGGTGTTGTTGGGCATTTACTCCTGAAATCCCTAAAAAGAGTACCATCATAAATGGCACTATCACTTTTTTCATTAATGCTGTCATAAATTTGATATTAAAGATTTCCTACTCTTTGAAAGGCTTTTCGGAATCCGCCTATTTTTTTTGAAAGTATCAAAATCCTCTGTTTAAATTTGATACAACAAAGATACAGCAGCATTTTTCTGCCTTGAAAAATTTGTTCTGAAATGGCGTTTTTTGTTCTGAATTAAAAACAGGAAATTATTGCTCAAAATTGGGGTAAAAAAGGGGTGAAATTTTAGAAACACGATTGATGCTTTAATTATTGGTAAAAAGTCCCCAGCTTGCAAGATATTTTGTATCTTGCAAGGCTTTTTTTATTGAATATGAACAAAATATATCCACTTCTTTTGAGCCTATTGGCATTTTCCTGCAAGCATCAACCCAGCACGCCACCACCACCGCAGCCACCACAAGCGCCGTATTCTGTTACGCCTGCTTTTGTAAAAATGATACAGGAGTTTCAGGGGGTAGAGGTATTTCCATTGATAAGTAGTGAAGATGTGTTGCCTGAAAGTCCGAATTTCATTTATGGTGGTCAACCTGATGGCGCGGGAATTATTGCAGCGCAAGATGGCAAAGGTTATTTGATGATAACCACTCATGAAGCAAATCGTTCTGTGTCAAGGATTTATCTCGATAGTAATTTTAAACCGATGAAAGGCGAATACATTGTAGATTTCACAGGAGGTGTGGATAGGTTGTGCTCTGCGACTCTGGCAACGCCTGAAATTCATGGTTTTGGTCCCATCTTTTTGGCGGGCGGCGAATCTAACATTGAATCGCGCATTTTGGCAGTTAGCCCTTTTGCCAATGTAAGCGAAAAAGGAATCCCCAACAAAGGCTTGCCTGCTTTGGGGCGTAGAAAAGCCGAAAATGCCTTGCCGCTTCCCAAAGAAGTGTATCCCAATCAAATGGCAATTTTTGTAACAGAAGACGATGCTAACGGGCAAATGTACCTTTACACTTCTTCTTCGATGGGTGATTTATCTAACGGAACACTTCACGTATTGCGTAGAAAGGACTTAAACCCGATAGAAACGAATATCGTAATGGGGCAAGACTATGAGGTGGAATTTGTACCCATTCTTGCCGATGTAAGGCAAATGAGTGGCGTAAGATTGGATTCTATTTCTCGTTGGGGTTTACAGGCTATCAATTTTGCGCGTTTAGAAGATGTAGATTATGGAAAAGGCAGCCTTGAGAATAACAGAAATCTGTATTTTACGGCTACGGGTGTTTCTATGGGTGGCACAACGCCTTACAACGATAAAACGATGTGGGGGCGCGTGTATCAACTGACTTTGGACGAAAATACGCCTTTGCAGGGGAAATTGCGGTTGATTGTTGATGGGGATAATGATGTCATTTATCCAAAAGGGCTGGGTATCATCAATCCTGATAATATTTGTGTAACCGAACATTATGCCTACATTCAAGAAGATGGGGATTCGTATTATGCGAATGCGGCACATGATTCTTATATTTGGCAATATAATCTCACAAGCAAAGTGTTAAAGCCATTTTTAAGTATGCATCATCAAAGAGATAATTTGGATTTTAGTAAGAAATATAATGTGGTGGGAAACAACCGCTTGGGTTCGTGGGAATTTGGGGCGATGTATGATGTTTCTAAAGAATCGGGAATGGAAGGGGCATTTTTGGTAAATATTCATAGCCATACTTGGCAAAACAATAAATTTATCAACCCTGATGGTGGTGGCTCGGGCAGTGCTGAAGGCGGGCAAACGGTTTTATTAAAAGGAGTACCGAAATAAGATGGTTTTTGTTGGCCTGTCTAAAAAGTTTGAAACTCTTCGAAGAGTTCCAAATTTTTTAGACAGACCCTTTTTGGCTAATATATTTTGCCCAAACTTGAAATGCCTCAATCCATTTTCACAATTTTCATCTCTACCCTGCGATTTTTGGCGCGATTGGCGGGCGTGTCATTGGGAGCAATTGGCATTTCTTGTCCGTAGCCTACGGCAGTAATTTTCCGTTCTTCTATTCCTTTGCTTATCAGGTAATTACGGCAACTTCTTACTCTTTGTTCAGAAAGTAATTGATTTCCTGCTATCGTTCCATCAGAAGAAGTATGCCCCGATAACTCGATGTAAATGTTGGGGTTTTCATTCATAAAAGTAACGAGTTTGTCTAACTCTTGCTTTGCCAAAGCCGACAAATCATATTTCGCCAAGTCAAACTGTATGTTGTTCAAGACCAAACTACTGCCTACATTTATCATTTGCCCATTAAAATTCAGGCTTCTTACCTTTTCCAAATACAGCGTAGTTACCGTTGCTTCGTCTTTCATAATGTCTAATTGCGCAACATTCGAAACATAGCCACTTGCGCTCACATCGGCAATTTGCAAGCCCGTAGGCACATCCTTAAAAGCAAAAACGCCTTCGTTATTGGTAATTACTTTTCCAATTTCGGGCAAAACTATCGTTGCATTCGCAATAGGGCTACCAGTTTCTCTATCCATCACCACACCGCTTACATCACCTTTGCACATTGCCGAGAGTTTTGGATTTACCAACAATTTCACAAAATCAATCGCAAAACCATCACCAGCGTGCGAGGTAGAGTCGTCAATCAACACATTTAACTGCGATTCTTTGAGCAAAGGTAATAAATAATCGGGCAACTTTACATTCACAATTTTACCAATAGGCCCTGTTTGGTCAAGGTTATTTAGCACTCTTTCCATCGCAATAAAGCGCGTATTGTTCAGATATACTCGAAATTGAGAACACAAATGTGGGGCTTGAAAATCATCAACAAACAAAATCAAATTTGCCGATTTTATGTCAGCTCCTTTCAAAATGTCCAATTTCATGGCAATCTTTTTGGGTTTTGTATCCTGATTTTCCGTAGTAGAATAGCCATCACTTCCACAAGGATTTTCTCCTCCTAATACAAAACTAGAAGGCAATAAAATCCTGTCCAAACCTGCAAGCTCATTTGCATCAGGTTCCCAAGGGTAAAAATGAGCAGGCGTATTATTTCCACAAAAAGGGTCAAAATTGGGATCCCAACCAAAACCTAAATTATCAATATCCCCTACCCTAATCATATAATCCGCTTCGGGTGTGCGCTGCAAGGCAACATAACGTTTCGCCCAATCGCCATCATTCGTAGTATTTTGAGCGAACAGAATACAATGAGAAAATAGCAGCGTGATAAAAAAGAAAAAAGATGTTTTTTGCATGGTATGAATATTTACAGTGATGAGAAAAGGCAGTAGAGAGTTATACAAATCCTTGTATAATTTCTTTCGATTTTTGGAGAATAGCAAAGATTTGGAAAATATCTTCACTTGAGGCATCATATTCCCTGCTTTTGCAATAACAATTTCCAGCCAATACTACAAAAAACCAATTTCGACCAATAATATAAGAGCCAAGAATCGGATGTTCGTTTTGGTTTAATACTTGAGCAGTTGCCATTGCGATTAATAGTTGTCCTAGAGGGTCTCCTTCCTTATCTGTTTCTTGTTTGTACTCGTGAATACAAAGGTAAGGCAATTCAGGTACTCTTCGCCCCTTTGCAATTAAAAAATCTACGCGCCCACCAATCTCTTCTGATTGATGTTTCATGGAAAGCATACGCTGTGTGAAAGGCTGAAAAACATCATTACCGATATCGGCTAATTCAATCAGTGTCCCAATGAAAAACATTTTCAACTCATCTTCATTCCAAATATGTGCCTTTTTAAACAATTTTTTGCGAAGTTGTGTCAAAATTCTTTCATAATATACTTCTGTTTCAGGTGTATTTTCAGTCCAGTCTGTAAGTAAAGGTAGGGAATCAACCTCTTGAATCCCAAACATTTTTTCCACGACATCAAAAGTGAATGAGCCAAATGTACGCATTTTTTCTATTTTTGGAGAATTAAAAGACAAATATACGTTTGTTTTTAGCAGAAATCAAATGTATATTTGTGTATTATTTTAGGGAAAAGTAAGCCTTTTCTTCATAAAAAAAACGAAGCACTTTCGTACTTCGCTCTTTTTATGTCTATCAAAGAAATTACGCATTTACTACGTGAACAAAAGTTCTTTCTCTGGTATTTACGGTTTTGCGTGAGAAGCTGATTACGCCATCACTTAAAGCAAACAAAGTATGGTCTTTGCCAATTCCTACGTTTGCACCTGCATGATAACGAGTACCTCTTTGGCGCACGATGATGTTACCTGAAGCAACGCTCTCACCGCCGAATAATTTTACGCCTAAGCGCTTACTGTGGGATTCGCGTCCATTCCGTGAGCTACCCACCCCTTTTTTATGTGCCATGACTTCTTAGAATTAATTTTTAACAGTGAACAATTAGCAGTTATCAGTAAGCAGTAAACAGTAGTGTTGTATTGTATTGTTAAGTACTTATGGATAACTTAATAAAAAATGCGTTTTTATTCTTTGAATTGGAATCGAAATAGGTTCTAGATTCGCAGTAATCGTAGGCAGTAGATATTTTTTACTGATAACTGTTTACTGCCACCTATATCTAGGCGATAGTTTCGATTTCGATTTTAGAATATTGTTGACGATGACCGTTTCTTACTGCGTATCCTTTTCTTCTTTTCTTTTTGAAAACCACAACGGTATCTCCTTTTACATGACCTAGCACCTTCGCAGTCACAGCTACGCCTGACACATAAGGCTTTCCTACGGTAACATCGCCGTTATCTACTAATAATACTTTATCAAACGTCAATGAATCTCCTTCGTTTGCGTCTAAACGGTTTACGAAGACTTTTGCACCGGCTTCTACCTTCATTTGTTGTCCGGCAATATCTACGATAGCGTACATAATTTTATGAATAGTTAATGATTAAGCGAAATAAAACGAACAATCAACAAGTAACCATTCTCTCATGTTAGCAAAAGGTACTCATTTATTGTATAACACGCCTTTCCCTTCTGCTCTGAATAAGCCTTCGGAAAAAGCGTGCGCAAAATTAACACATTTCCCTTGAATTGCAAAAAAATTATTGCTTTTTTTGGAAAATCTTGCCTGCTAAAAACAGAAGTTCCCTCATAAGTGCATAAAAGGAGAAAATGCTGCGCTTTATTTGCCCCAATTAAGTCCTTTTTGGCGTTCAAGGGAATAAAACCACAGCATCTCTTTCCCCTTACTTTTACTTTTTGAAACCTAATTTTGGTAGCAAGCGTTTATTGTACTAACTTTGTTTTGTAATGTTCACAAATCTACGGGCTTGCTTTCCTTCCTTAAATTTGTGGGTCTGTTACGTTTCCTCCTTAAATATAAGCAAGATACACGAAAACTCAAATGTTGAAAAGTATGAAAAAAACAAGGCTATTGCTTGTTCTGTGGATTTGCCTTTGTGGGCAAATATTGGCGCAGCCTTTGGCTCGATCAGGCACTGAAGCAAAAGATTATGAGCGTTTAGGTTTGAAGCCCAACCAAGTCGAGTTGTGGGAAGATGGCATGAGAACATCGGGCAAACGCAATACCTATGAATGGTGGTATTTTGATGTAATTTTGAAAGATAGTAGCAAATTGGTGGTGGTATTTTATACCAAGCCGCTCGCTGAAACGGTTTTTGAGGACATAAAACCGTACATTACCATTATTTACACTGACAAAAATGGAAAGCGTTTGCTGAATGAAGAATATTATTCAGCTCCACAAGATTATGCTATTTCTAAGGAAAAATGTGAGGTGCGTTTTGGAAATAATTATTGCCGCGGGGATTTATCCAAGTATGAAATTCACCTAAACACAAAAAATATTCAAGCGGATATTCAATTGCTGGGCGAAATTCCTGCTTGGCGACCTGCCACAGGGCATTTGTTTTTTGGCAAAAAGGAGCAAGATTATTTTGCTTGGCTGCCTTCTGTACCCAAAGGAAAAGCAACTGGAAGCATGAAAATTCAAGGCCAAACCATTGCCATAGAAGGATCTGGCTACCACGACCATAATTGGGGCAACCGAGTGATTTCCGATTTGATGGAATATTGGTATTGGAGTCGCACCGAAATAGGGGAATATACCGTCATTGCCAGCCAAATTTATGCGAAAAAGAAATATGGCGGTCAGGCATTTCCTATCTTTTTTGTGGCAAAAGGAGATAAAGTGGTGGCAGAAAATGGTGATTTCATGAAGTTTAAGGGTAAGGAAGAAGAAGTAGATAGTGTCAATAAAAAGTTGATTCTGAAAGATTTAACTTTTGCTTATCAAAAAGAGGAGGACAGTTATACCTTACATTTGGAGCAAAAACGTTACATTCACAAAGCTGCTTTTGTAGATATTGTCAAAAAGTGGCAACGTGTTTTACTTAAAGCGATTCGCCTAAATCCCACTTATTATCGAATGGAAGGCAAGGTAACGCTGGAAACCCAAACGCCTACCAATACGGAAAACATTCAAGGTGGTGGTATTTGGGAGTTGTTTTATTTGGGGAATTGGAAAGCATCAAAAAAATAATCAAAATTTGAAGTAGTTCGCTAAATACAGTACATCCATAAGATTATTAAAATTCGTTATTTTTTGGTAGCGGGTGGGG
>JBJXHA010000218.1:0-15386 GCA_046160275.1 Bacteroidia bacterium
TTGTATATTTCGGTAGGATTAGGCGTAGTAGCCCTTATTTTTGGTATGATTGCTTTTATGAATATGCGCAATCACAAACACCTATTTACAGGGCAAGGCTTGGCAATTGGCGGTTTGTTGATGGGGATGATAGCGGCGGTGGCTTTAATGGCTTCACTCTCTATGATTTTATAAAAAAAGACTTATTTTTATTTCATCGCAGGTTTTGGCAATGACGCTCAAAACCTGCGATTGATTTTTTCTTATTTTCCATAACAATTCTCGTTTACCGCTTTTTTCTATTCATCTTTTTTGTATATTTGCAAACTTTGTAAATTTCAGTTTACATTTTCTCAAAAATAGCGCACCTTTACGAAGCTGTTTTTCCTTCTTTTTTGTTTAACCTACAAATTATCAAGCATTTATAATAAATGGGAAGCGATACCTCTAAGTACAAATTCAAAGAGCTAAAAGTCTATTCCTCTACGGAATGGCTTGCCGATGGTCAAAAAAAATACCGCCGTGTATTTGACCAAAACGAAATTACCTATATGTATTCCGAGTTTTCTTTTTTCAATAAACAATTTGATGAAGAAGATTGGGACGCAAAAATTGTATTGAAGGCTTTTTCTACTACAAAGCCAAGAAAAGAAATTTGCAGCATTGATGCAAGTCGCAAAATTTCCAAAGACCAAAACATCATCTTTATCCGAGAAGGTTGGGGCATGGATGAAGTGGGTAGTTTTTGGAAAGAAGGAACCTATTGTTGGGAGGCTTACATTGATGAAGCTTTTGTTGCCTCGCAAACCTTCTACATTTACGATGTAGGGATAGTAACGCAAACTGACAACAAATACCTTACGATTCAATCGGTAAAATTGTATGAAGGACCCGACAAAGGCACGCCTCCACACGAGCGCGTTTACTGCACACAGTTCAATGCCAAAGATGCGCGTTATGTTTGGGGGGAATTTACGGCACAAAACAAGGCAAATCGCCCTTGGATGTGCGAGATTTTCTACTATTTCTACAATGATGCACGTCAATTAAAAGGCAGAACTTCGGAACTCATTCACATTGAGGAAGGAAAAGACACCTTTACCATTACTTCGGGTTGGGGTTCTGACCACAAAGGCACTTGGTTTTTGGACAATTACACCCTCGAAATCGTGTTTATGGACACACTCATTGGTATCGTTTCTTTCACAACAGGAAGCGAAAATGTGGAGGGTGATCCCCTGTTGTTGAAACCAACAGAAAGCGCGGTTGTAAATATGAGTGTCTTCCCAACTGCCGAGCCTACCGAGCCGCAAAATTTGGAAGAAGCATTAACCGAATTAAATGAACTTATTGGTTTAGAGCCGATTAAAGATAAAATCCGTGAATATGCGCAGTATTTAAACTTCTTGAAAGTGCGCAAAGAAAAAGGCTTAGATGATTTGCAAGCGATTAGCCTTCATGCCGTTTTTACAGGAAATCCTGGAACAGGAAAAACGACAGTAGCGCGTTTGTTAGGGCAAATTTACAAGCGTTTGGGCTTACTGACAAAAGGTCATGTTCACGAGGTAGATAGAGCCGATTTGGTGGGCGAATACATTGGGCAAACTGCGCCTAAAGTAAAAGAAGCCATCAAAAAAGCGAGAGGTGGAATTTTGTTCATTGATGAGGCATATTCGTTGGCAAGAGCAGGTGAAGACTCCAAAGATTATGGTAAAGAAGTACTTGAAATTTTAATCAAGGAAATGTCTGATGGTAAAGGCGATTTAGCCGTTATCGTGGCAGGTTATCCTCGTGAAATGAACACCTTCTTGCAGTCTAATCCAGGTTTAAAATCTCGCTTTAACATTCGTTACGATTTTCCTGACTATACACCGCAAGAACTTTATGCAATCGCTGAACTTGCCGCTAAAAAACGTGGCATTACCTTTGGCGAAGGCGTGGATACCATGTTATATCAAAAATTGGTGAACGCTTTCCGTGGGCGTGACCGTTCTTTTGGAAATGCGCGTTATGTCTTCTCTTTGATTGATGAGGCAAAAATGGAAATGGGTTTACGTATGATGCGCAGCCCAGATTTAGCTGCGCTCACCAAAGAGGACATTTCTACGGTTAGTGCCGAAGATGTGCAAAAAGTGTTTATTGCAAGTGCAGGAAAACGCCCACATATCCCCGAAGATGCTGGCTTATTGCAAGAAGCTTTGGAAGAATTGAAAGGCATGACAGGCTTGAGCAATGTAAAATTAGAAGTAAATGAGTTGGTAAAACTTGTGCGCTTCTACCAAGATACAGGCAAAGATGTAATGAATAAGTTTTCGCTGCACTCGGTTTTTATGGGAAATCCGGGAACAGGGAAAACGACTGTGGCGCGTATCATGGGCAAAATTTTAAAAGCACTTGGCGTATTAGAGCGTGGCGAATTGATTGAGGTGGATAAAGCGGCTTTGGTTGCGGGTTATACAGGACAAACGGCAATCAAAACCGATGAAATCATCGAAAAAGCCAAAGGCAGCGTGTTGTTTATTGATGAGGCATACTCGCTTTCTTCTGGGCATCAAGGCGATTTTGGACACGAGGCAATCGAAATTCTACTCAAAAGAATGGAAGATTTGCGTGGGGAATTTGTGGTAGTTGTGGCAGGTTATCCTGACAGAATGAAAGAGTTTTTGGAATCCAATCCTGGGCTAAAATCTCGCTTCGACCGCAAATTTGATTTCCAAGATTACAATGCAAATGAGTTGATGGAAATTGCCTTACATTTGCTCAAAGAAGAAGGGCTTGAGCCTGACGATGATGCAAAAGAGCATCTATTAACTTATTTCAAGCACCTACACGCCGAGCGAAACAAATATTTTGGCAATGGGCGTGCTGTGAGAAAAGTGGTAGAAAAAGCCATTCGCAACCAGCATTTGCGCCTTGCAAATCTCACTAAAGAAGAAAGAACTATTCAAATGCTCAACCAACTTACCGTAGATGATGTAAAAGAATTCGACAAAAATAGCGATATTTTACTCGAAGGCGGCGCACAAGGTAGGATTCGTTTTGCATAGGAAAATAAAAAGAGTTCGGAACTTTCTAGTTCCGAACTCTTATAAATTTAAAAACTTACAACTTCGCCAACAACTCTTTCTTCTTCTCTGCAAATTCTTCTTCCGTCAAAACACCTGCCGCTTTTAACTCGCCAAGTTGTTTCAACGTATTCATAATATCTTCCTTAGATTCACCTTTTGGCTGCTGATTTTGTTGGTTCATTTGCCCAATTTGATTTGCAATCATTTGCCCAATTCCCAAGCCTGTACCGATTTCTAAGCCCGTGTTTCCACCACCATTTTCTGCGGATTTTTCAACAGAGGTTGCCGTTTGGAACATCAAGAACTTTTGCAAATCGCCAACCATGTTCATTTGCGTATTTTTGCGCAAAAACTCATTCAATTCATCAGGCAAAGTAATACTTTGAATCGAGAAATCCGTAATTTCGATACCAAAATCGCCAAAATATGTTTTAATTGCAGGCATTAATCCCTTCACAAACTCGGATTTATTGCCTTGCATCATCACAAAAGAGAAATTATTAGCCGCCATTTGCGCCACAATTTCCGTAAATTTATCCACCAATTTACCTCTCAAAGTTCCTTCGATTTCATCTAAAGTTACTTGCGGATCGGTGCCAGCCCATTGTTTAAAAAATTTCTCAAAATCTGCAATTTTGAAATTATAAGACCCAAAAGCGCGAAACTCTACTTGCCCAAATTTACTATCAGGAATTGTAACAGGTGAAGGTGTACCCCACTTATTGTCCGTAAATTGGCGAGTATTGAAAAAGTAAACATCAACTTTGAAAGGAGATTCAAAACCATATTTCCAAGAACGCAAAGTCGTGAGGATTGGCATATTACGAGTCGTCAATTCATAACGACCAGGCTCGAAAATATCTGCCATTTTCCCTTCGTTAATTAAAATTGCAGCTTGCGTTTCACGCACAGTGAGTTGCGCCCCCATTTTAATCTCTTTGTCGCCATCAGGAAATTTCCAAACGAGGGTGTCGCGGCTTTCGTCCACCCACTCAATTACGTCAATAAATTGACCAAAAATGTCAAATAGTCCCATTTTTTGTGGTGTTAAAAATGAATGACCTAACGGTCAGATAAGAATAAAAGTCAAAAATACGGATTTTACCGTAAACAAGCAACAAACTCCTATATTTTACTTTTCTGCAATCATTACAATTTGTTTCCCTTGTCTTTTTTCCTCCACAAAAACAGCTTTACTATCATTTAAGCCCTTATTTACCAACAAAAAGCCATCTTCCGCTTGAATGATGATTCCATTTGATAAGGTCTGATAAATATGCCCCAAACTATACATCAGATTAGTTTGTTGAATGATTTTAAAGCGAGTATTAAACATCACCAAGGTGCTATTTACTTTTGTGATAAATTCATTTTCGCTCACCCAAGGGATTTCTTGCGTAAAATAATCCACATCTTCATAGTTAAAAGTAGTTCGATTCGCGCTCTGAATTGCCACTTTGCACTTTTTCTTTTCCGCATCTGTATCATAGCGCAACAAAATTTTATCGTTTCTTACCCCCATCATCGCAGGATAAACGCCATTATAATCTTCAAAACGGCAGATAAAACGCTCCGATTTTTGCTTTTTCAAGAAATCATATTGCAACCTAAAAAATCCCCTCACTTTATCATGGTAATAATAAGTAAGCACCCCATTTTCGTAATAAATCGCTTTGTTTACCTCTCTTGCTTTGTCCTCCTTTATCAGCACCCGATTTTCGTTGTTACGAATATTGTATTCGTTTAAGGTTTTCGCGCTAGGGTCGAAGTAAACAAAAGAGCTTCTTTGAGGAATATATTTCCATCTAACATCTTGCGAATTGCCATTATTCAACGAAAGCAGTTGTTTAATTTGATTCCTCTCATAATTATAAGCATAAACATAAATATTAGAAGGTTCAGAAACGATGTTACCATTTCCATCATTTCGCATCGTTAGATTGGTCGTACCCAAAAACAAAACTTGGCTATTCCCTGCATCTAAAAAAGCATCATAATAACATTCTTCGCAGTTTCCTACATTTTTGAGTAGGCTTATTCCATCTAGCGATACACTTTTAGATAACTTTAGCACCGACAAATCATAAGAATACATTCTAAAATAAAGGCTGTCTCCAGTGCTATCATTGAAAAGAGCAGCCTTTTCATTTAACACCACGCGGTTTTGTTGTGCTTGCAAGGAATTGATTCCCCATAAGTATAAAATGCAATGAACGAGAAGAATAGACAGTTTTTTCATTCCGATAAAAGGTTGATGAGAAAAATTTTTACCCATATAAATTTAATGTAAAAGAATTTTTTTTTGCAAAAATCATTCAAAAATTAATATTTTGACGCAAATTTATAGGATATTCGACAATCAACCAAATGATGGGAAAAGGTTGATACTTTAATAGGGTCTAATATGCCTAAGGGCTTGATAATAATTTTGATATAAAAAACTGAAAATGAATAACTTAAAAAGGGTTGTCTCGTTTTTTATCATGTTCTAAATAAAAGTTCGAAGCCCAGCTAAGAGCTTCGAACTTTTATAATAAATCGTATTTATGCGCTTACAAATTACCTTGAATGTAATCTGCTACTTTTTTATACAAGTGAATCCGATCCTTACCTCTTACATTGTGTGGATGATTAGGGTATGGAAAATAATCAATCAAAATACCTTTGGCAATACATTCGTTCACAAAAGCAGAAGTATGCTGCGGGACAACCGTATCATCTTGTAAGCCATGAATAATTAAAAGTTTACCTGTTAATTTATCCACATAATTAATCAAACATGCAGCTTTGTAACCATCAGGATTTTGCGCTGGCGTGTCCATATAACGCTCAGTGTACATGATTTCGTAGTATTTCCAATCAATCACGGGACCACCCGCTACGCCTACTTGGAAAGTGTTCGGTTGTTTTAACATAAGCGAAGTCGTCATAAATCCACCAAAACTCCAACCAAAAACAGCCATTTTACTGCTGTTGACATAAGGTAAGGTTTTTAAAAAATTTACCCCCGCCATTTGGTCAGCAACTTCCATTGTTCCTAATTGGCGATGTGTAGCATTTTCAAAATCTAAGCCTCTACCATCCGAACCACGACTATCCAAAGTAAATACGACATAGCCTTGACTTGCCATATATAATAAAAAGCCGTCCGCGCCGCCTAACCAACGATTTTGTACCAACTGAACGTGGGGACCACCGTAAACATAGACCATCACAGGATATTTTTTATTTTTATCAAAATCAATGGGTTTAATCAAACGATAATGCAAATCCGTTGTGCCATCAGAAGACTTGACCGTGCCTAAGCTAATTTCCCCTACTTTATAATCTTTCAAGGGATTATCGGCAGTCATAAATTTACTCAAAATTTTACCTGATTCAGCATCTCCAATTTGAGAAACATTAGGAGTCGTCAAATTGCTATAGGTATCCAAAAAGCGCGTACCATCTTTAGAAACGGCTAAATTGTGCATTCCCTTGTCAAAAGTAAACAAATTCATTTCGCCTGTTTTGAGTTTTACTTTATACAAATGTGATTCTAAAGGAGATTCTTTTCTGGCAGAAATCAAAACAGATTCGCCTTTTTTATCGAAACCCAAAATTTCATCTACTTCCCAGTTTCCGCTTGTTACTTGTTTCACCATTCGCCCATCTGCTTGATAATGATACAAGTGCATATAGCCATCTCTTTCGCTATAAAACAAAAATTCATCTTCTTTATTTGGGAGAAAATGCAAAGCGTGTTTTGGCTCTACATATTTTTCGTGTTTTTCGGTAAACAAAGTCATGATAAATTTACCCGTTTTCGCCTCATAACGGTTCACTTTCATTTCATTTTGGTCACGATTTACTACTGCAATATAAATATATTTGTCATCGGGAGACCAAGTGATGTTTGTAAGATACTGATCATCAGGTTTACCTGTTTGCAAATAAATTGTTTTCCCATTTTTAATATCATACACGCCTACCGTAGCAAAATGAGAAGTTGCGCCCGCCATCGGATATTTAATATTTTCGTTTTTGGCGGTAGGTTCGCTCCATTTTGCAAGCGGATAATCTGTTACTTGGCTTTGGTCAACACGATAAAATGCCAACATTTGCCCATTATTTGACCAAAAAGTGCCTTTTTCAATGCCAAATTCATTGCGATGCGCAGGCATTCCATACACAATTTGGTAGCCATCGCCTTCGGTGATTTTGGTAGTTTTATTATTGGAAGCCGTTATTACAAAAAGATTCCCATTTGTAACGTAGGCGGTATTGCCATTGCTTACCATGTCTTGACTGGTAGCATCTTCCTTCCAACTTACAACCCTAGTTACTGCTTTTCTGCCAAAATCGTATTGCCATAAGTTGGTTGCATCGGAAAAAGAAAATTTTTGGCTATTTTCCCAAGTCGCTGGCGGAAAATACGCCAATTTCTCGCCACCTGCCGCAATTAAAGCCGTGTTTAGGTCTTCTAAGGTTAAAATAGGAGTAGGAGCAGTGTTATCATCTCCCTCCACCATGTTCCAGCTTGGACGTTCTACATACACATAGCGATTCGTTTCCCCGCGAAAAGCAAGTTGGTACAATGTTTTGGGCGACAAACTGCGGTCAATCGTTTGCTCAATGCTCATCACCTTTTGGGCTTGGGTTGCCGTAGAAAAAAACAGCAGCATCACACAAGTGATGGCATAATTCATTTTCCTTAAATTTTGTGTTGTCATAACTGATCGAGAATAAGTAAATTTTGATTTTTTTTATCATTTTCACAAACAGATACAAAATTAACCCAAGCAATGGAAAGAAATGTGGGAAAAATGGTAAAATTTTGTAGGTAGGTTTATTGGAAAAATCCTTATTTTGAGCATAATTTTAATGTCATAAATAAAATTTCACAGACTTAGTATCAGTAAACAATTAACAGTAAACAGTTATCAGAAGTAAAAATTTGACTATCAAGTAAATACACTTTTGAAATTAGTAGCTTATTTTGTTCGCATTACTTAGGCAAAAAACTAAGAAAATTTCGGCACAAGACACAATCAAGATGAAAACACACATTTCTCTTTTTTTCTTTTCTGCATTGACTTGTTTTCAATTACAAGCAGGCGGCATACAGTTGCAGTTTCAATCAGCACAAACGGCTGGAATGGGACACATTGGCTATGGAAAGTATTGGGGTGCATCAAGTTTATACTATAACCCTGCGGCTGCGGCAATGGCATATCGGCACGAAATAGAGATGGGCATGGGCTTCGTGCAGGCTTTTACTACTTATTCGGGCGAATATCCAAGCGTTTACAGTAGCACAATGAAAGCAAGAGCGCAGTCTCCTTTTTATTTGTATGCACTTTTTCGCCCTCAAGCAGAGCAAAAATGGACAGCAGGTTTAGCAATTAATAGCCCTTTTGGCAATGCCACGCGCTGGGACGAAAATTGGAATGGGCGATTTTTGACACAAATTTCTGACCTTTCTGTGCTAAATGTTCAACCCACTTTTGCCTATCGTTTGAACGAAAATTTGGCTATTGGTGGAGGTATGAATGTGTATTTGAGTACTTTATTTCAACAAAGAGCAATCCCAATTGGGACAAATAACAACCTCGAAGGTAAGGCAAATTTAAACGCAAAAGGTTGGGGGCTAGGCGGAAATATTGGCTTACTGATTCGCCCTGCCGAGCGTTTTTCGATTGGAATTAACTACCGAACTGCGGCAAGAATACGTTATACCAAAGGTGACGCTGTGTTTGATGTTCCGCAGGGTTTTCGCCGAAATTATCCTAATTCCAAGTTTGAAACTTCCTTGTATTTACCCGCAGTGTTGAGCCTAGGTATTGCCTTTCACCCCTCAGAGCGCGAGGTATATGAGCTAGATGTTAGCTTGAACAACTGGCGAAAAACGGATAGCATTCCCATTTTTTATGAAAACACCCAACTAAAAGACGAGAAAACTTTTAAAAACTTTCGTAATGCTTATACCGTTAAGTTGGGCAGAGAGCAACGAATTACAGATTTTCTTCGTTGGAGGGTGGGAGCGTATTATGATGTGTCGCCTATTCGAAATGAGTTTGTTTCGCCTGATTTGCCCGATGCCAATCGCATTGGTATAACCACAGGTTTCGGTTTTCGCTGGCAAAAATGGCAACTTAACCTTTCTGGCGAATATCAGTTTACGGGAGAAAGAGCCTTTTTATACAAAGCTGGAAATTTTGCAGGCTATTACAACCTCAATGCATTTAGTGTAGGATTAGGGGCAAAATACGCTTTTTAAAAATGAATAATTTTGTGATTATGTTAAAAAGATACATATATATATTGATGCTGCTTATCACAGCAAGTGGTTGCGCACCAAAATCGCACGAGGCAGATTTATCACTTAATGGCTTGGATTTTTCTAATTACATTGCCATTGGTTCGGATTATACGGCGGGTTATGCAAATGATGGTTTATTTGAAGAAGCGCAAATGACCAGCTTTCCACAAATTTTGATGAATCAAGTGCGCCAAACCCAAGAAGGCGCAAACTTGCCTTTTTTGCTACCAACCCTAGCGGACGGTTTAGATCGCTATTATCAGCTAAGGTCTTTTGCTTATAACGAATGTAGCGAAAAGCATCACCATTTTTCGCTTGGCTTATCTCAATATGATTCCGCTTCAATGTGGTACACTTTAAACCTCAACAACCGTTATAACAACATGGGAATCCCCTATTTGCGCGTTGCAGACGTTGATTCCTTGCAACCCGCCACGCCCGAAGGTTTTGTCAATGTCTATTTTGATAGAATGCAAAACCCGAATGCACGTATTAACTATGTTTCCTATATCGAAAAATTAGCTCCCACTTTTTTCACAGTTGAATTAGGCTTTAATGATATTTGGTGGTATGTTTGGCATGGCGGGCAAAGTCCAGGAGGCGAGATTTTAACTCCTGTAGATGAGTTTGAAGAAAAATATCGTTTCCTCTTGAACGCAGCACAAAAAAATCACGCAGCAAAGGGGCTACTTTTTACCCTACCAGATGTGAAAGATTTACCCTTTTTGCATTATGTTGGGCATCAATGGGAAAATGAAAGCGATTGCACCCCACAGCCACTTTATTTCTCCGAAAATGGGATAGTTCGCACTTTGAATACGGGTGAGTATGTTACCCTAAAAGGGTATGAGAACTCCATTAGTATAGGGATAGGAACAGACCCCGTTAATTCTTATCTCTCAGATAGCGTAGTTATTTCAGTTACGGAAGGGGCTCTGTTACAACAATATATTACCGAATATAACCTTATTATTCAACGACTTGCGCAGGAATATGAATTAGCAGTGATGGACATGAATTTAGTTTGCAAAAAACTCCGCCAAAATCAAATGATGATAAACGGCAAATCTATGAGTAGCGCGTATTTGACGGGCGGATTTTATAGCCTAGATGGTTGGACAACTACTCCGCAAGGAAATGCTTTACTTACCTATGAAACGATAAAAGCCATAAATGCAAAGTATAAGGCGAGTATTCCTTTGCCTGATGTAATGAGTTTTTCGGGGATAAAATTTCCGTGATACACATAAATCACACCTTAAAAGGAGCTGTCTAAAAAGTTCGGAACTCTTCGAAGAGTTTCGAACTTTTTGCTTAGAACATAATAAAAAAGCAATCACAATGAATCGTGTTTTTTGTAAATCAACCTTTTTTGACAGCCTCATTTGCTTTTTGACGAAGTGTCTACGCTCGTAGTTCTAAAAAAATTTCACTAAGAAATTTGCTTTTTTCAAAAAGTATTTAGACATTTGTCTAAATATCTAAACTATCACAATGAATGAATTATTTAAAGCACTCAATGACCCTACGCGCAGGCAAATCTTAACCTTGCTCAAAGAAAAAGACCTAACAGCAGGCGAAATTGCGGCGCATTTTGAAATGTCAAAACCGAGCATTTCACATCATTTGGATTTGCTTCGCCAGGCAAACTTAGTAATTAGCTTTAAAAAAGGACAATTTGTATTATACAGTTTGAATATGACAGTATTAGATGAATTGTTGGGTTGGGTATTGATGTTTACCTCAAAAGAGGACTCATAAAGTGAAAATTGGTTTTGGTAAAATATGCAAAACTATTGTTTACCCATTTCTCGTATTTAACAACACATTTAATTTTGAAAAGAAATGAAAAATATCAAAGCAAAAGAAGGAATTATTTTCCTCATTGCACTAGTACCTTTGGCTTATCTTGCTTTTGTTTGGGCAGAATTGCCTGAGGTGGTTCCCGTCCATTATAATATTGAGGGAAAAGTTGACCGCATGGGCAGTAAACTAGGGTTGGCATTTCCGATTGTACTTTTGTCATTCGGTGTTTATGCTCTGCTCAAATTTATTCCCTTGCTTGATCCTAGACAAAAATCGGAATTTTTAGAGAATGACAAGTTTATCAACTTTCGCTTTCTCTTGCAAATTTGTATGTCTTTATTGGCGATGGGAATTTTGTATCAAACCTTAAACGTTGAATTTCAGTTTATTACCACATTTATTCCTGTTTTATTATTTGGTTTATTTGCCATCTTAGGTAATTTTATGACCACTGTTCGTTCCAATTATTTCATCGGAATTCGTACTCCTTGGACATTGGAAAATGAAACTGTTTGGAAAAAAACACACGATTTAGGAGGTAAATTATGGCTCTATGGAGGTATTATAGGAATGTTATTATCGCTCATTTTGCCTAGCAACTTAAGTGCTTTTTTCATGATAGCCTTGTTGTGTATTATGTCAATCATTCCAATTGTTTACTCTTATTTTATCTATAGAAAAGAGGTTCAGCATAAATAGGTATCAGTGAACAATTAACAGTAAACAGTTATCAGAAATAAGTCTTTGATTATCAAATAAATACAATTTCAAAATTAGTAACTTATCTTATTCGCGTTACTAGTTTAAATTTTCTATTCTCTCACTTTTAATGTATTAATATGAAATTATCTTTATTATCATTCTTATTTATTTTTATTTCAGGTGCTTTGTTTTCTCAAAATGAGGTAAATAAAATCTTAGGCGATTGGCAGGGCGATTTGGAAGTACAAGGCACAAAATTGAAGGTTGTTTTTCATCTTCAAGCAGATAAAAAAGGGGTACTTTCTGCCACCATGGACAGCCCTGAGCAGAATAGTTTTGGGAATCCTGCGGATAAAGTTTCTTTTGAAAATGGACATTTAAAAATCGTGGTTCAAAAAATCATGGCAAAATATGAAGGCGATTATCAAGTGGCAAGCGACAATTTGACAGGGAACTTTTTTCAAGGGACAGCTTCCTTTCCTTTAAACTTGATGCGAAGTGTGCAAAAAATAGAAAAGCCCAAACGCAGCCAAGAAGTAAAACCGCCTTTTCCCTATAAAACAGAAGAGGTGAGCATAGAAAATGCAGCAGATAAACTCACTTTATCTGGCACTTTGACGCTTCCAAAAGGAAAAGCGCCCTTTCCTGTGGCAATTTTGGTGTCGGGTTCGGGACCGCAAAATAGAGATGAAGAATTGCTGGGGCATAAACCTTTTGCTGTTATTGCCGATGATTTTGCGCGAAAAGGCATTGCAACTTTGCGTTATGATGACAGAGGGGTTGGTAAATCTAAGGGCGATTTTGCTACGGCTACCAGCGAAGATTTTGCGAAAGATGCCTTAGCTGTGGTTGAATTTCTTAGCAAACACAAAAAAATCGACGTTAAGAAAATTGGAATTATTGGGCATAGCGAAGGAGGAATGGTTGCGCCCATGGTGGCAAGTAAATCCAAAGATGTCGCTTTTATTGTGTTAATGGCGGGACCTGGCATTTCGGGTGGTGAAATTTTGGCATTGCAAGCACGATTAATTAGTGAGGCTGAAGGAACTAATAGCGAATCCTTAGAAAAAGAGCTTCGTTCACAAAAAATGTGTTTGGACTTAGTAAAAAATCAAAGCAATACAGAATTGCTCAAAAAAGAGTTGGCTCAATTTCTACAAACAGAATATGAGGCGTTAAGCGAGGAAGAAAAGGCAAAGGATAAGGATTTTGTTAAAAACATTCCGCAAACCGTAGGAGCTTTTTGTTCGCCTTGGATGCAATATTTTATTCGTTATAATCCGCAACCTGTTTTGGAAAAGGTAAGTTGTGCCGTTTTAGCGATAAACGGAGAAAAAGATTTGCAAGTGCCTTACCGCGAAAATTTGGCAGGAATTGAAGCCGCATTGAAAAAAGGTGGGAACAAAAATTTCAAGGTACAATCTTTCCCCAACATGAATCACTTGTTTCAAACAACCGAAACAGGAAAAGTGAGCGAATATGTAAAAATTGAGGAAACGATTAACCCCAAAGTCTTAAACACTATGAGTGATTGGATTTTGAGTTTAGGAAAGCAATAATCCTTAAACATGATTCATTGTAATCGTTTTTTATTATGTTCTACGTAAAAAGTTCAGAACTCTTCGAAGAGTTCTGAACTTTTTGGTTTCTTTTTAGATAAGAACATTATAAAAATAGCACTTCTAAAAAAGCTAACTCAATTATTTTTTGATGCTATCCGTTTTTACAGAATCTGCGGGCTGTGGCACCTCTTTGCGAAGGTGTTTGCGCTCGTCAGGAGAAATGTTAGGAAGCAATGAGGGCATAGGCTGGAACCGCCCTTGTTTAAGGGAATCTTTTGCCAAAGAATCGTTGATGGCTTCGGCAATTTTCACTTTTTGCAAGATATAGGTTGCTTGAATAGAATCTTCCTTATAAGTAGCGCGTGTTACGCTTTGTGCGTCTGTTTCGTCTTGAAAATTACAAGCAGAGAAAAGGCTAATTCCCAAAAATAGGAACGTGAGGCGTTGATAACAGTTCATCTTTATGACATTATAAATTGAGCAATAAATGGGATTTGAATAACTTTATGGCAATCGCGAGCAAAATTACACCAAATATTTTACGCAACACACTTATTCCGCCATTTCCTAATAATTTTTCTATGGGGTCGGTCAGGTTTAAGACAGCAAATACAACCACAAGATTAAGCAAAATAGCGGGAATAATCTCTGTAAGTGCGTCATAATTTGCTCGTAATGAAACGAGTGTAGTAAGTGTACCTGCTCCCGCAAT
The DNA here is from genome assembly GCA_046160275.1 of Bacteroidia bacterium. Taxonomy (GTDB): domain Bacteria; phylum Bacteroidota; class Bacteroidia; order J057; family J057; genus JBJXHA01. Next base: position 14,131 of record JBJXHA010000218.1, read on the forward strand.
CATCGGAAATGCAAGAGGAACAATGCTCCCTGCCGAAAAATCGCCCTCTTCTGCTTTAAATAAATGTCGGTTTAATATCATTTCTAATCCAATCAGAAAAATGATAATTGCGCCCGCCAAAGCAAACGAAGACACATCTACCCCCACCATATCTAGGATTTTTTCTCCCAAATATAAAAACAAAATCATCAAAGCTCCCGAAACAAGGGTAGCCTTAAAGGAATCTATGCGTCCCATTTTTCGCTTCAAATCAATGATAACAGGAATAGAACCTAATACATCAATGACGGCAAAAAGCGTGAGGCTGACCGTTAGAATATTATTGAAAGTTTGCATTTTTAAGTATTTGAGTGTTATAAAATAAGGAATACGTGAAATTCATAGCAAAGGTAACACACTAAAACGGAAAAGCCAATTTTTACTTAGCACGGGGCGATACCTTGCAGCAAATATTGTTTTTGCTCCATTTTAACCTTTCTTAATCTTTCTTTATTCTCTTTTAATGCTTCTTAATCCCTCTTAACCTTTTGGCTTTATTTTCCACCCTACCTTTGTAATATCAAATTGATACAATAATTGGTATTCAAAATCAGCACACATTTATCAGTTATCCCTTATCAATTCACCATTATTTTTTTAACCTTCTTAATTTTTTTGAATCATCATGAAAAAGAACTTTTTTTCGATTTACGGACTTTTATTAACGGTTTGCATTGTTTTCACCTTTTCTAGCTGCGATAATGCGATTAATGACATCAAGAGCAATGTGGCTACCTTTAAGGCGGACAAGTTTGAAGAAAACATCAAAAAGGCAATGGATAACAATGTCGTTGGTTATCAATATTGTATCAGCCAAAATGGAAAATTAGTGGCACAAGGAGCAAATGGTTGGGCGAGAAAAGCTTCGGCATCAGCAGGTGGTGTGGCACAAAGCGCGAATAAGCCACAGCACGTAGCGAGTGTTTCTAAAACGATTACCGCAATTGCAGCAATGAAATGTTTGCACGACAATGGAATTGAAGTTGATGCGCCTATGTATCAATATTTACCGACAAGCTGGGAAGTGGGTCCCGCAGGAACGGAAAATATCACTTTCAAAAATCTTTTGACACATACAAGCGGTTTTACAGGGGTAGGTTCAGGCTACATGGATTTGAAAAACAAAATCGCAAGCGGAGTAACCTATAATGAAGTGGGCGATTATGATTACGAAAATGCAAACTTTGGAATGTTTCGTATTTTGATTCCTTGGATTA
>JBJXHA010000219.1:0-18714 GCA_046160275.1 Bacteroidia bacterium
GGTTTTAGTTAGCATTACATTTGAAGGACTACCCAAACACTTTACTTAAATGGTGCATTATCTAATAATTACGCTATAATTACCTCACCACTTCTGCTTATAGAAGTATTCCCAAATCCTGTGCATGACCAACTCATTGTAAAATTTAACGATGAAAAAACACATGAGTTAAGTTTTTACAACGCATTGGGAACAAAACTATGGCAGGCAACTGAAATACAAAAAGAAGTGCAAATCCCTGTAAATCAATATCCAAAAGGCGTTTATTTTGTAAAAGAAGGGAAGAATTTACAAAAGATATTGGTGGATTAAGTACACTGTAAATTGAGTTTTGTTACATTTTGCCCTAGTTGTCATATTGGAAATATCTTATCACGCAATGTGTTCGAGCTGAGTTTGATAAGATGCTTACAGCATGACCAGCCCGCAAAAAAATTAGAAACTTTTCTTTATGGTGTAAATAAAAAGGTGGTTTGCTTTTGAAAGCGAACCACCTTTTTATTTACCTATTTATTTTCTTCTTTGAGGAGGTCGTTGATTTCCACCACCACCGCCTCTACGATTATTCATTGGACCGCCGCCATGGTTTCTATTGCCTCCGTCATTCCTTCCTCCCCCATCATTTCTTCCACCTCCGTCATTTCTACCATGATTTCTATTGCCCCCATCATTTCTTCCCCCTCCGTCATTTCTTCCATGATTTCTATTGCCACCATCATTTCTTCCACCACCATCGTTTCTTCCACTGCCGCCATTTCTTCCCATACCACCATCATTTTGCATACGTCCTTGTGGTTTTCGCTCACGGCTTACAGGTGGCGCACTTCTTTTGATATTTGCCCCTGCGTTCATATTTGCACGTTGCTTTTCCACATTGGCACGCGAAAAAGCCTGCATCTCTCTTTGTGCATTTCTATCCAAATATAAGTCTTTGGGATTCAATTGAATTTGCCCATTCGACATGGCAAAAATATGTTCAACAATTGTATGTTCTAGGTAAGATTCCTTGTTCAAATCAGCCAAACACAGACGCATGAAGTTTACAATCTTATAAAGATACTCATCACGCAAATAAGAGTCATCTGTTTCGCAGGCTTTTTGAATCAAAAGATGTACGTTTTTGCCATATTGTGCAAATTTGGGCTTTTCGCGTGCATACGGCAAACGAATGGGTTTTTTAGGTTGGATTTGCTCCAAAGTAGGCTTTGGAAAAGGAGAATCAACTTCCAATTGCAAATCACTCATAATAAAAATGCTATCCCACACATATTGCTGGAAATCAGGGTTTTCTCTTACGTTGGGGTGCAAATGCAAAATCGTAGTTGCAATTTGTTCAGCAACAACGGTACGATGATAATAATCAGGAATAGTCATGGCATATTCCACCATAGATTGAACATTTCGCCCAAATTCGCGCAAACGAAGTTTAGTTTCGGATAGGCGATAGATAATATTAGCCATATTATTTCTTCAAAATACTGTTACAAAAATAAAAAATAAACGAGAAGCCTTGGGTCAGTAAACGGTGATGCGTAAATTGTGCTAGAAAAAAACGGATAACTAGCTCATTAAGTTATCAAAAAGTACAATTTTATGGTAGCAAATAAAGTGCTAAAAGTAATGCACTGCGGGCAAATTCTCCCATTCCTTTGGCTTTTGCTTTTCAATTAGTAAGGAGAATCCAATAAACCACAAATTTCAAAAAAATAGTTACTTGATTATCAAGTTTCTGTTTCTGATAATTGTTCACTGATACCAAGGCACAAATATACAAAATACTTGTGATATAATCGAAATTTTTTAAATAAAAAATGTATAACCTGTAAGAGATTTGCAAAAAATATATTTCTCTCACCCAAATAATTCCATAATAAAACAACTAGAATCTATAAAAAAAGAGCCTTGTTTCAACAATAGCATTTAGCAAATTTCAATATCGTGGTTTCCCTTATTTTGTTTATTCGTTGATTCTCCCTCAAAATTGTATTCATCTATAAAATTACCTTTAAAATTGCAGACTTCAAACGCTCCTGTTTTAAAATCTATAGATAGGTATATTTTATGTCCGCCTTCTCCAGCTTCAAATATAATTCTATTTTTGTTTTTACGAGCAATATCTGTTGAACAGTCTTTATACCCATTTAATTCTGAAATAAATGTTCCAACTTCTGTATTTAAAGCCTTCCTTTCTTCATAGTTTTTAACTATATCTATTCTTTCTTGGTATTTTGAATAGTCCAGTATTCGTTTTGCGACTTTTTCCATTGGAAAATAATGACTATCAGGTTGCCATAAATTGGCATTAAAAATAGCCCTTTCTTTCTCGTAAATAGTCGTAATTACCTTAATATCAGCATCTTTCGTAATGAAAAATATAGTTTTTAATTTTTCTCGAAAATTGCTTTGGAATATAAGCGTTTCAAAATCTTGTGCACTATTTAAGCAAATGAAATTCTCAACTTTAGTTGGTGTATCTAATTTGAATTTAATAATAGATAGATATTTTCTATCAAAAGGGGGATGAATTGCATACAATATTGTTTGTATATCTTTTTGTTTTTGTTCAAAAATGCAAGCGATAAAATTATATGTTACTTCATATATTATGTTTTTATCTGGTTCTAAATAAAAATAAGTAAATTTATAATCAGACTTAAAAGTTGTGCTAGCAATTAAATCAGTCGTGAAATAACTTTTTAGTTGTTCTAATGATAATAATAATGTATCCTCTGTAAATTCATCTTTAAAAACTAAACGCTCATTTTCCTTTTCTTCTATTATTCTCTTCAAATTTTGAATAATATTATCTTTTTCAAGCATTATTTCTTCCCCTTTATCTTCAATTGCTTTAAATAAGGCAATGCAATTTCTAACTATTTGAATATCCTCAAACAGGTTTTCTTGTTTTTGCAAAGAGGTTTCATCAAAAAAGATTTGCATAAAAGAAGAAGATTAATCATTAATACCTAGCAATATGTTAATGTCTTTATTTATTTGGTCAAAAAAGCCACTTATGTTATTTTTCCTTAATTCTTTGAGGGAAAGTGTGCCTTCTTTATTAATGGGAATGGTATAAGGTTCTGCAATAAGTTCAGTCTTATTCTCTGCAAAATAAAGTATTTTTACCTTATCTTTAGAAATACCTTTATTCCCTTTATGAAATTTATTTACCGCTACCCTTACCCCATTTAAAATATGATCGCTATGTGTTTCCACAATTATTTGCACTCCTGCTTCAGCTGCTATTGCCATAAGTTCACCCAATTTTGATTGCCCTTGCGGATGCAAATGCGCTTCAGGGTTTTCAAGAATAAGTAAGTCACCTGATTCCGAAATTAATATTGCCGTAACAATTGGTAAAATATAAGTGATACCAAAACCAATATTTATCGGTTTGTAATTATTAGATATTAAACCATCAGAATACTCATAGCTTAATTTATAACTATTTAATGCACTATCAAAGTTGGTTTTTACTTTAATATTGGGACTAATAAAATCCATCCACGCATCTATTTGATTAAGCAGAGGTAATGCCTTACCCTCTTCATCTAATGCAATATTACAAGTAAATAATTTACAAAATGTTTGTCCATATTTATTAATATATTCAACGGTAAATTCGCCCTTTTTACCTAAATTTTTATACTCTACTTCTCCTTGTGAGGCTTTGTAATCATTCTCTGGCGAAATTCTCTCTGCAAATAGATAACGGAATTTACTTGAATTATACAAAGAATACGTATATTCTTTGGGCGCAATTATACTTAATGAAGTATCAATATAAGTTTTATCTTTATTACTTGGTGAATAATCAAAAACATATTTTTCGAGTCTTTCGTTATCTTGCAATTCAATTTCTATTTTATCCTCGTCTGCGCTTTTACATAAAATATCACTTTGTGTTCCTAAATTTGTCCATATACCATTCAAATTCAAGCGATTAATCCCATTTGTATAACTATTATAAGATTGGTGTAACAGCAATAGAACTTGAATAAGAGAAGATTTACCCACTCCGTTTATTCCTGTTAATAAATTTAGGTTAGACATTTCTATTGAAACATCTTTCAATGATTTGAAGTTTTTTATATGGATATGTGAAATCATTTTAGGATATTTTTAATTAATTTCTCAATTGTACTAAACCGTATTTTAACCGATTCTATTGTATAAGGCGAATCAATAATAGCAGTTTGAAAATCTTTGTTATATTGTAATGCTAATGTTTGCTGCTTAATATTTTCTTTTTCAGAAAGTAAGTTCGTTATTATTTCACTACGTTTTGCATTTTCTAAAGGTAGTTCTTCTGCTATAACACAAGTCCAAATTTCAAATAGAACATTATAAAAGCCGAATTTCCCTTTCTTCTCTGTACTGAATATATTGCGACTGTACGCATTATCACCAAATATTTGGTAAATAATTTTTAAACTATCTTCCAAATCTTTTGAGAAATTATCTAACTTATTTTGAGGATATTTGTAGATATTTGTCATTGCATTATCCAAAAAATCCACAATCGAAGGCTTATAGTCGCTAAAATAAGTCATTCTGAAAGCAACATACCTCAATGCTATTTCTCTATCCAACATTCTTTCAACCTCAGTAACTGGGATTCTGGAAGTTATATATTCTAAAAACGTTTTATTTTTAGCTAATGCTGTGATATAATGTGTAGGCTTTTCTGGGTTTATTGCATGGCGAATTTCTTGTTTTGATAAAGTTAACGCACTCGTGTTAATGCTTCTAAAAAGTTTATATTTTACATTCGTTGGAGTTCCTGTTTGGATAATATAAGCAATAATCTCATATTCCTCTATTCTTCTTTGATAAGGTCGTGGAAGCTCTTCGAATGTTTTATTATTTAATGTTTCCCCATAATAATCCAATCCAGTAAGTTTAAGTGTTTTGTCTAAAACAAATTCCTTTGCTGCGCTTAATCTTTGTAAACCATCAACCACTAACCATTCATTATCATCACTACCGTCAAAATAAAACGCAGGTATTGGCAATTTGGCTATCATAGACTCAATTAATCTACTTTTTTTGTCACTATCCCAAAGTCCCGTTTTTCGTTGAAAATAGCCATCTAATTTCATCTCTTTGTGATATATCCTTTTTAGTAACTTATCTAGTGGCATTGCTTTTTGGATAATGTTAATTTTATCCATTTCAATTGGTTTATCAAAAGGAGAAATTGCATCTTCATTAGCTTCTTCTACTTCTGACGAAATTTCAAGCGGAATATCTATATTTTTAATCTTTTCTAGTTTATATTTGGGATTAGGATAGCGTTTGCTTATCTCTTCTATCTCATCAATTATGTATTTTTTACTTTTTTCATTTTCCAAAAAGCGATATAAAAAAGTATTTTCGGACTGAATAATAACAAAATCTTGGCTCGCAATAACTACTTTATCTATATTTTTAACAAATCGAATTATTTGAAATTCTTCCCCTTTTTTGTATACTAAAAAATCACCATCTTCCATTTTAATAAGATTTGATGAATTTTTTTTATATTCTTTAACGGAGAAATATAGCGACCCTGTCACTTCAGAAACCATTTTTTCATTAACTAAATTATTTACGTTCATATACAGATAGGGAGATGGGGTTGTAGAAAGTTGTTTTCTATCTATCCCAAAACCCATATAAATGTATGCTAAGCCTGATAAAACCATAAATACCTAATTATTCGCCAAAATTACAGAAAAAATCTAAACATCAGTTCAACTACTAAATATTTTTATTGGTGCTTTGCAATAAGTTTTCGCCTTATGGTCAGGCGAAAATAAAAGTTTATGTTAAGTTGCAATGAAAAAGCAATTTCACAACTTAACATAAACAACTCATTTACAACGGAGTATATTTAAAACTTTTTATCACTACTTCTATATCCTTTCCATCGCTTGGGGCTTGCCCGCCCAATAGCCACAAATTCATGCGGGCATTGGTGGTTTTACCTGGTGCAGGCACAATAATCGGTAAAGAGGTTTTTCCTCCTTCGATTTTCGTCCTCGGTTGATTGGAAGTATCAAAACGCCAATTTGCGAGTTGCGAAGTGCCGGGGAAATTATCGCCCGCGTAGCTTGCCCAAGTTACCTCATTGCTTTTCCACGTAAAAGCATGAGTTGTATTCGTTTTCAAGGCACTCACCTTCATCTGAGGGTGATAGCTGCGCTCAAAATACATTACAGGATTATCAAAAATAACAGGCTGCGCGGAATAGGTTAATAATAAACTATCACTTGCATTGTTCCATCTTGAAAATTCTATGTCAATTTCGCTGTTTGCTTGCTCATAAAACGTACTATCGTCCCACGTAAACAAACCTAAAACCGCTTTTTCATTGAGTTTAGAAACATCATTTGCTAAGGTAAAAACGTAAGTGCCGTAGCCCATATTTGCCGTAGAAATGACCTCTGCCGACCGCCATTGTGTTCCTTCTTTGGTAATTTTAAGATGCAAATAGCCGTTGGCGTCTATCCAAACATTTTTATCTGAACCCGAAAAGAAATTAGGACCAGGACCGACAGGAAAACCACTTGCTTTTATTCGCCAACCATAGCCCGAAAAAAAGATGTCGCCTGAATCTATGGGAGCAAGATTTGGGTCAAAAACAGGCGGTGGCGATTGGTAGCAAGAGGGAAAAGATCCCAATATCGCAAGCGAAACAAGAAATAAAAGGAAATATATTTTGTTCATAATGGGTTGAGAGTGGAGAATGAATAATTGAGAATGGAGAATGGAGAATTATTGCGGGATAACTAGGAATATAGGCTTCAACGAACCTTAATCTTTCAGCGTAACCTTTTGCATTAAGCTCCCAACTTTTAGCTCAAAATCGCCTGCTTCTGTGATGCGCTTTAAATTTTTAGCCACAAAAGAAAAATCCTTCGCTGAAAAAGTAAAAGAAAGCGTTTTTTCTTCGCCTGCCGCCAATTCAATTTTTTGATAACGACACAATTTTTTCACCGCAGGCGTGATGGTTGCAAAACAATCTTTATAATACACTTGCACCACTTCTTTGCCCTTCATTGCACCCGTATTTTTCACTTTCACACTCAACACAAAAGAATCTTTTTGCGAAAAAGTCGTTTTGTTTGCCTTCAAATCGCTGTATTCAAAAGTAGTATAACTCAAACCTGTTCCGAAATCGAATTGAGGCGTATAGCCATTTGTGCCAAATTTCGTATCTTGAGCTTCTGTATATTTGTGGTCGTAGTGCATGATGTTTCCTGCAGCCGAAGGATAAGTGAAAGGCAATTTTCCAGAAGGATTTACTTTTCCAATCAAAATATCTGCAATCGCCTCGCCGCCCATATCACCGGGAAGATAAGCCGCCAAAATCGCATCAGAATTGCCCACAATTTCACGAATAATCCAAGGGCGATTAAAAAGCGTAACCAAAACCAACGGCTTTTTCAACTTCGCTAATTCTTTGATAAGTTCGACTTGCGCTTGTGGCAAATTCAAATCTTCAATATTTCCAGGAACTTCTGTGCTTGGTAATTCGCCTAAACAAACCACAATATAATCCACAGCTTTCGCGCTTTCTACACAAGCCTGTAAATCAACGGTTTCTGTAAGACTTGCCCCTTTTGCAAAAAGCACATTCTCTTTTCCCAAACGATTTTCCAAAGCCTCTTTAATTGTTTTTTTGCCTTTTGAATTAAAAATAGTGTCTATTCCCTGCCAAGTATGCGTCCATGCGCCATTTAATAAATTTAAGGAATTTGCGGCTGCACCACATACAAATACTTTTTTATTCGCACTTAAAGGAAGCGTTTTGTTTTCATTTTTGAGCAAAGTGATAGATTCTGAAGCACTTTGATAACTCAATTCGGCAAATTTTGGCGAACCAAAATCGGGATAATCGCTGGCTTTTGGCACAGGATTTTCGAACAACCCTAATTCCATTTTCACTTTCAAAATGCGTCTTACCGACAAATCTAAGCGACTTTCTGGAATTTCTCCTTTTTTCACCAAATCAATTAACAAGTCAGTAAAATCGAAATTATTAGGAACCATGCTCATATCAACACCTGCCATAATCGCCATTTTAACGGCATCACGCATAGTAGGTGCGACTAAATGGCGCGTATGTAAATATTCAATATCACCCCAATCGGTAACGGCAATTCCTTCAAATTTCAATTCATTGCGCAAAAGGGTCGTCAAAATATCGTAATCTGCGGTAACAGGACTGCCACTAATTTCGCCCGAATTTATCATCACGCTTTTCAAACCAGATTTTATCGCCTCTTCAAAAGTGGGGACAAAATACTCGCGTAAATCACGGGGAGAAAGATAAGCAGGCGTTCTATCTTTGCCACTTAAGGGCACGCTATAACCCAAAAAGTGCTTTCCACAAGCAGCTACGCTATACGGCGACTTCAAATCTTTGCCTTGATAGCCCATTACCGTAGCTTTTCCGATGGTTTTTGCGAGGTAATTGTCTTCTCCATAGGTTTCAAAAAAACGCGACCACAAAGGCTGACGTGCAATGTCCAAAATCGGAGAAAAATTCCAAGGAATAAAAGAGGCACGACATTCATAAGCCGTAACTCTCGCTCCTTTTTCGACTAATTCAGGATTCCAAGTTGCCGCTTGCCCTAATTGTTGTGGAAAAAGTGTGCCACCAATTGTATAATTTACGCCATGCACTGCATCAACGCCATACAAAACGGGAATTTTAGCGCGCGTTTTTGCCGCTTCTTCTTGAATTTGGGTAATAAATTTGCGCCATTGTTCGATTTCTAAAGTCCCTTTCCCACCACCACAATTCAAAATAGAACCTACCTTATAGTCTATAATGGCTTTTTTTAGTTTTGCCTCATCAAGTCGGTGTGGCTCTTGAATTTGGTAAATTTCGCCTACGGAAATCACGCCCAAATCTAGTTGCGTCATCTGCCCTGCCTTCTCCTCAATCGTCATGTTTTTGAGAATCGCATCAATTTTAGCGTTGATTTCTGCATCTTGCGTTTCTTTCGTAAGGTTTTGTTGTTGAGGAACTTGCGTACTCATTCCTACTTTTTTTGCCCCATTAAATTGCGCAATCTCTTCTTGAGGAGATTCAATCATACCCGATGCCTTATTAATCTCAATCACTTGAATGGTAGGCTCTTGTATCGGTGGCACTCCCACGATGCTAAAATTGTCTATCAACACTTCCCCTTCACCATCAAATTGAATGATAAATTGTTTTATTAAGGTCAAATCCAAATCAAAGGCTTTGATTGGAAAACGCTTAATCGGAATATTCACTCTTGTCCATTTGTCTGAGGTAATAGGCGACTCTAAATAAGCAGGAGAAAAACCCGTATAGGCTTGCACACCGCTATAATCTTCAAGCGCAATTGCCCAAGGCAAAGACTTCAAAGTATCTTTAAAACTGCGCACATAAAACTGAATTGCGCCAAATTCAGCCACCAAACTCAATTCTTTTGGCTCCCATGCGTTCCAACCAAAGCCCATTCCTATCCATTTGCAGCCGCCATTCGGTTTGTCCCATGTTAAGTGAAGGGAAACTTTTCCGTCATGCGACAATTCTTTATACACTTCCATCGTAACACATTGCTTTTCAGGCGAAACCCAAATGCTATTGTCTATGTCATCGTGGAATAAATCAAGCGCGGTAAAGCCATTAAGACTTGGCACTTCTTGTTGACTATCGTCCTCGTATAAATTCGCTTTTTGGAAGGAAATTATTCGATTTTGGGCGAATGTATTTGCAAAAATCACGAAAAATAGTGGAAGAATTATTTTTTTTATGAGTGTCATAATCTATTGATATGTAGAATATTATTTCGCTTTATGTGTTTTATAGGGTTCGGAACTCTTAGAGAGTTCCGAACCCTATAAAGTTAAGGCTCTAATGCCTTGCCTGTCGTGAAAATCAAATAATCCATTTTGCTGCTTGCAAAGCCTAGGCTTTTATCTGCCAAATGCAACATACTTAATTTGGTCAATTTGTCGGGATTTTTGAGTTTATTTCCCTTGGGTGTACCTGGCGCACCATTTACCAAATAATTTAAGTCTGAGTATTTGACAGAAACCAATTTCCAGCCTTCCCAATTTACGCGCACTTCCACGTCATATTCGTCTTCTGTATTTGCATCAAAGGCACCGTTTCCATTTTCATCTTCCCTAAATTGAAACAAGACAATAGACTGATTTGTATTAGGTTGTCCATAAAGTAGGACGTTAAAATACACCTCATCTGGGTTAGTAGAAAGCGGGAAAAGAGGAGATGTTCCGTAAGCAGTTGCAGGAAAATCAACCAAACCGATAAGCCAATCCCAATTCACTGTACCCGCCATGTTAAAATAACTATTGGCTTGTGGGCTAAGCGCGTCAGTTTTAATTTTAAAATCCATATCTGCGCCGCTTTGCTTGAAAATTGTCCATTTGGAATTTGCGCCTGTTTCAAAATCAGCGATTAGAAAACCTTGATTTGTCTTTACACTTTTGATGGTGATGGGCAAATTAAAAGAATCGGGTTCGCCTGCAATTTTGAGTGTTGCTGTTGCATTTTCAGCCTTAAACAAAGGAAAAACCGTAGTAGAGCCATTCCAAAGCGTCAGCGATTCGTCAAGGGATTTTGATTTTCCTGTGATAATTTTTTTAGCTTTGGAAGTCGCGCCTGTAATTGTGATTGTCCAGTCGCTTAATTTACTGAACCTTGCCGTAAAATGCGCAGTTTCGCCTAGCCCAAAGTCAACAGTTGACTTGCTTACCCCAAAAGGTTGAAGCATAGAAAACTGCCCATTAAGGTCTTGTAAATCAGGACCTTCAAAGTCCATTTTTTCACGATGACAAGCTGATAAAAGCAAAAGGAGCGCAAGAGAGAAGTGTATTTTCAGAAAATGTTTCATATAAAATAGTGAATAGTTAAAAATGAATAGTGAATAATAATATTAAGTGTATGACAAGCAGTTATTAAAATGCAGGTTATTTTCTTAATTTTTTACTCACTCGTGCTTAATAAAATTAAAAAGTCATATTATAAATCACTAAGACTTGATTAATGTTATAATCTGGCGTTAATTTTAACTTATTTTGGTATTGAAAATGCTGATAAAACGCGCCTAAATAAATTTTCTCTGTAAAACGGAAACGCAAACCGCCTGAATAAATGGCTTGTCTGGTATCCACTTGATAAGCATTCAAGTCCAAAACTTGGCTGTATTTATTGCGTTCTGCATTGTACTCATTGCCTTTTGCTGTCAAAAACATTGCTCCTCCTAATACATCAAATTGCTTAAATATTTCATACGTAATGCCTGCACTTAGGTTAGTGGAATTAAGGTCAATTCTTTCAAAATCCAATTCACTTTTTCTCCTTGTATTTTGCATCGCAAACCCGCCCGTCACTTTAAACATGCGTTGTGAGCGCAACACTTTATGGAGGTTCAAGGTAAATTCGGCTTTGTTTAACATATAATTTTTCGGGATTTTCGTTCCTTGTCCACGAATTTCTGAAAGCGTATAGTTATCTATGTTCAAAACAAACCAATCTTTTGGCGTACTAAATTGTAATTGTCCATAAAAACCTGCGCGATTAAAAGTAGCTGTACCATAAGGTAATACATTATTAATCATCGGATTATATGCCATCACATTACTGCTAATGGAAGTATTATAAATATTTTCATTGCGCATCACATCTAGCAAACTCAAATCACGCACCGTTTGATTGTTGCCATATCTATTGTAAAAATCGGGCAAACCGCCATAATTAATGCGTTTGGATTGCGCCCCTGCGCTTCTAAAATCAGGACCTACATTCATATATCCTACTTTTAGGAAGGATTTGTAAGGTGTCCAAGTAACTGTAAGAGAAGTATTTACAAAGAAATCTCTCATGTTAGGTGCGGCAGTATCGCGCGTGTAAGAAGCTCTTGAATTTCCTGCTTCTGCGTCAAGGCGTAAATTCCAATCCTTGATGCTATGATTTACTGCCAAAACACCCGATTGCACACGATTTGCATAAGCATTGCTATCCAAAATTGTTCCTACTACATCAAACAAATTGGTGTAATGATAACCCAAACGCACATTTTTTCCTTGAATTAACTGCACATTTCCACCTGCAAACAAACGCTCAGGCACATCGCCGAAATTAGTCATATTCAAGCGAGTAACAAAACCGTTGAAGGTAATTTCTTTGATATATTTAGCGAAATTGAAGCCAAAGTCTATCGAAGCTCCTTGTTGTCGCCACGTATTTTTTTGATAAAATTTCTCATAATCCACGATGTCGGCTTGCAAAGAAAACACATCAGGATTTTTTAAGATTCTATCTTCGTTATGATTGTAAAAAGTATAGGGCGTTTGTTTAAGGTTAAGGTCGCCTAATTGATAACGAACTACATTCGCAATCACGCCTTTCACCCACAATTGACGCACTTGAAAATCAACGCCTGAACCCCAAAAACCACCATAAGCATTTCTAATCCGAAACATTCCCATAATTTCGGTGCTTTTATTGGGTGCAATGTTTACCCCCAAATCAATGAGGGAATAGCCCCCACTGTTGCGCTTTACCGTTGTCGTATCGGGCAAAGAATCATTTACAACTAACTGATTATTCGTAAGAAAAGTACGAGATGCCCCAATAAATTCGACCTTTTTGGTTGCCTGCGCCATGCTGTGCTGCGTTGAAATCATCAACAATGACAAGCAAAATAAGTGAAAAGAATAAAAAATATGTTTCTTGGTCATGGTTTTAAAAGAAAATTTTGATTTCAACGGTTGATTCCCAGCCTTTGTAATAGTCTAATGCAAAACTTGAGTCTTTGTAATTAAACCAACGTTGTCGAAGGTATATACCTGCATTTTTGCTCATCATAATGTCAAAACCTGTGGCAAGCCCAAAGCCTGTTTGGTTTTTGGGACGTTGTGATTCAGTATCTACTTTTGTATCATAATTGGCAATAATGCGCTCATATCCCACATAATTTGTCCACATAACTTTTGGCAACACCTTATAATAGAACTCAAATTGATGGTAATAGGTGCGCAAATAAGCCTTCTCTGTGAAAACCGTTATCGGAGACACATTTTTTTGCAAAGAAGCCATCGTTAAGAGATAGTAGGCATAAAAATCGCGTTTAAAAAGGCGAGTCGCATACTTCACATTTAATTCCATGGTGTTAAAACGCTTTTTATTCAGGGGCTTCCCTGTTGCGTCAACATCTGTTAAAGTTAAGGTTTCAAAAACGCCTCTATACACTTTGGTTAAATTGCCATAGGGACCCACATTTGCAGGGAATCCCCAACGCCAAAAGCGCGACAAAGCCAAATTATTGGTAGGGTGACTGTAAGTAACTTGTGAGGAAATGTTGTCAATTTCTTCGGCAACGGTATGACCATAAGAGGCTTTAAATTTGCCGATTGAAAATTCCGTATTTAATTCAATTCCACGCCTATTATTGGTCATTTGCCCTACTTGCACCATGCTACTCGCAAAAGGCACAAGTAAAAGCTGAGAACCTGCCGCGCCTGTTGCCGTATTGCTTGGATTAGCTTCACGAATAGATGAGTTCCAAAAAACGCCACTATTATTGATAACTTGAGGACTAATTTGAAATGCATGAAGTTCAATCGGAATACCTGTATATTCTTTGGGAAGTTGCACCTTCAAACTCACTGCCTCGCCCCAACCTTTTTGATAGGTTTCGCTAAAAAAACGTCCCATACCGACTTCGCCCGAAACTTTCACTTTTTTAATCAACCAAAGAAACTCCAAACTATGTAGGTTAAATCCCAGTGGTTTATCTTTGATGCTATCGCTTGAAGTCAAACTATTGAAGGAGTTCAGACTGACATAGTTATTTTTAAACGTTTTTTTGATTCTACCGCCAACAGAAGAATTAGGTAACGGGGCAAAACCACCATTCAACTGCGTTTTTCCATACATAAATGCACCAGAAAAACCTTTGGGCAGGTCGTTTGCTTCCAAAATGATGCCTTGAAAAGCCTGTTGTCCCCAACGTCTGTCTTGGTTTAACGCACCATCATTATAAAAAGTGGCATAACGCGCATCAACAGATTTGGTATTTGGGTCCCAAGGATTACGTTCAAATAAGCTGAAACGATTGTAACCCCTGTTGGTGTAAAAAGTGAAAGGAGAAAGAGAATACCAGTTAATTCCCCCTGCTAACACTTTAAAATTGCCGAAACTGGTAGAATGAGTTCCTGTTAAACTCACCCCTAAGTTCAAGCCCTTTACATTTTCAACCATGCCATTTCCCATCATTGGTGACCATAGAAAAAGGTCGGTGGAAAAGGAAGTTTTGTCGGTTGGTTTTCCTGCAAGATTCAACATTAATTGTGGAATTTGGCTATCATCGCCCACAAAAATGGAAACAGGATTGTTTTTAAGTTCGGGATAGGATTCGTTTAACTGACGCACATTCATCATAAAACGATAATAACCTGAAACCGAAAAGTTTTTGAGTCGCGGCAAACGTTCTTTTGGAAAGACACCAAACAATGCCTCTTTTTGATAAGAGGTTGTATCAATGTCAGGCAAATTTGTGTCCGTTTGCGCTATACTAAGGTGGGTGCAAAATCCTACACTTAGCAATGTGAGTAATATTTTTTTCATGAAGTTTGTACCAGATGGAATACAAAGAAATAAATGGGTATTTTTACCACAAGCAAGCTATTCCGCAGTAGAAAACGAACTCATATCATAAACCTTAGGCTGAACAATATAGGCTGGCGGGTCGTTTTTCTCTCTTGCAACTACCTTGAAAGGAATATTGCCATACGCGGCTTTGCCTTTGTTAGAAACAACTACAAAAATACGGTATTGCCCAGGCTCGGCAGGCGCGCGAAACTTCACTTCGGCTTGTCCTGTGTTTCGAAACAAACCCAAGATTTCTTCTGCTTCTTTTTCGGCATCACCGCCTTCTTTTTTGTCCTCACTTTCCTTCAAAATCGTCCAATTATAAACCAACATTCCTTTTCCTTCAAAGCGAATATCCACTGCAGCCTCGTTCATCTCTTGCGCTTTGAGTTGGATATTGTCCTTTCCTTTTTTACCATTTAAGGTAAAATTTAGCAACTTAGACGCGGGCTGTGCCGACTTTTTCCCTGTCCATGCGTGTTCGATTGCGTCTATGACTTCGGTAGATTTGCCATCTTTCATAAATACGCCGTACCAAGTTGCCGTATATTCTTGCTTAGATCCCCACAAAAAAACATAAGAACCTACACAATAATTGCTGTCGGCTTGAATACATTGCGTATAACGTTGGTAATAACTGTCGGCTTTTTCGAAACTTGTCTGCTCGATGGCGGCATTCCATGAGGTTTTTTGCACCTCCCAATGCCCATTTGGTCCCCATTCGGCGATTATATAAGGCCCATTCCAACCGAATTTGCGCAAATTTTGTTTCACATTGGCGATGTCACCATAGGTATTGATGCCATAAATGTCAATGTCTGGTGCTTTTTGTTTGATAAGACGCACCTCAGCCGAGTCTAAGCCTGCCGTTACCGTACAAGTTGGGTGATTGGGGTCGAGTTCATGAATCATTTTGGCAATGTCTTGAATCGCGTCCCAAACCTTCGTATTTTTATAATTCAAATCCACTTCATTTCCCACGCCCCAAATCAAGAGAGAGGGGTGGTCTTTGTACTTCAAAACGGCTTTGCGGAAGGCATCTAATTGTTTTTTTACTGCCTCCTTGTTGTTATAATCAAAGCCGTGTCGCTCGTGTTGCACCCACATTCCTAACATTACCGTCAGCCCTTTTTTTTGCGCTTCGGCTAAGGCTTCATCGGCTTGTTCTAAGCCCCAAGTGCGGATAGAGTTACCGCCAATGTTGCCCACAGTTTGTAGGAAGGTTTGCCCACCAGCACCTTTCACGTAATAAGGTTGGTTATTACGCATTATTTGCCAAGCATTCTCATTTTTTGCCACCGAAACTTTGACAACTTGTGCAGTTAAAAGCTGGGGAAGAAAAAGAAGGAGCAAGCAAAGATGAATCGTAAAAAGTGAATAGCGAATAGTAAACATATATTTTGGGATAAGTACTCGATATAAATGAGTTTTGCGATGATTGATAGGGCGATAACCCTAGCTATAACCTAATATTTACTTGTTGGTAGGCTGAAGCCATACCAGCAAGGGCGGTATAAAAATTGTCATCGTTTTGTGTATTCCGTAACTTTTTGGCAAGTTCAGAATGCAATAAATTTAGCATTACAAATCAAAAGAGAAGCCTGATTTTTGGAATTTCAGGTATTTTCTTTTGTCAAATTTATAAAGGGCTGCGGGGCGGTGTGCCTTTCCTTTTTCGAGTTTTTGGGTAGCTACGAGCAAGTCCATAGAGAGTAGTTTCTTTCGGAAATTGCGCGTGTCAAATTTTGCTTCCAAAATTGCTTCAAAAAGGTGTTGTATTTGCGTGAGTGTGAAATACTTAGGAAGAAGTTCAAAACCAATAGGTTGTTTGCGTGCTTTTTCTTTAAAGCTTTTCTTGGCAAATTCAATGATTTCAAGGTGATCAAAAGGCAATTCGGGAAGTTCTTTTATGGAAAACCATCGCGCTTCCTCTGCCCAAGCCGCCGCGTTGATGTTATAATCTTGAATTTTTACCAAAGCATAATAAGCCACAGTAATTACCCTGCCAAAAGGATGACGATTTACTTGTCCGAAGGTATGGATTTGTTCCATAAAAATGTCTTTTAATCCTGTCAAATCCTCAAGAACTCTTTGCGCTGCAACATCTAAATCTTCGTCTAAATAAACCAAATCGCCGGGTAATGCCCACATTCCTTTATGGGGTTCAGCTCCTCGAAAAATCAACAACACTTTTAAATCGCCTTCATCAAACCCAAAAACGACATTATCAACCGAAAATGCGGCATGAAAAAAGTCCTTCAAAATCTCTTGTTTGCTAGATACATTCATGGTTTCTTCTGGATATATCTCGCAAAAATAAGACAAAAAAACAGATTTCGTTTCGTTTGGGTGCATACAAAACTACAAAATAGATAAATGTGGGGGATAAAATGTATAAAAAAGCCCCTGCAAGCGATAAAAATCGCTTGCAAGAGAGCTTTTGGGGAATTATAATTTTACAAATCGTTTTGTAATTGTTCCGTTTTGAGTGTTGATTTGCAAGCTATAAACGCCGCTTATCAATTTTTCTACGGAGATACTTGCTTGTTCAAGTTTGCTTGCCCCTACTGTTCTACCTGTCATATCCGTAATTTGATAGCTAAGGTTTTGAGAAAGAAGGCTTTCTGGCAAACGAACTGCGAGTGTTTGGCTCGTTGGATTCGGGAAAATACTCACTTGTGAAGACAATGGATCAACGATGCTAGAAACACCACCAAAACGTACATCATCCCAATAGTAAGTTTTTGCACCTGCGGTTGCGCCATCTGTTCCAAAATTAAAGAAGATAGAAGCCATATCATAAGGGAAAGCAGCATTGAAAGCTGCAGTTCCAGGAGCTTCGTTATCAAAATCAAATTCTAGTTCTTCCCAAGCATTAGCAACGGTTGTTACTGCTTCTGTTTCAACAGATTGTGTAGGAATGCCATGTACTTCTACTTTCAATCTTACAGGAATACCTGCATCAGGAGAGTAAACGAAGGCGCTCATTTTTCTTTCTGTGGCTGTAAATGGAATCACACTTGCAAAACCTAAGTTTGTACCAATGGTTGTTCCCGCCCAAGATTGCGCACCTGCTGTTTTGAGTGTTTTTGCTACGGTATTGGCTGCATTTGCAGGGTCAGCAACTAAAACAGTTGCATTTCCTCCAAAATCTGTTAAGGTATAATCTACTGTTGAATCTTCAAAAGTTACTGGCAAATCAATTTGGCTCAAACCAGAACCGCCTCCTGATGTCAAACGAATTGAATCTTGATAGAAAGTGAAGTTTGAAGTACCATCACCCATTACGCCTAAATCATAGATAAATACGATGTCTGTATAGAGGTTAGAAGCAGAGCCTGTGAAATCCCAACTTAAATCTTCCCATGCATTCGCAACAGTTGTCGAAACTGATTTTTCAACAAAAACACCACCTGGTCCTTCTAGTTTGAACAATACTGGACAATTTGCGCGGTTAGAATAAACTTGCATTTTGAAAGTAGTTCCATTACTAAAATCAATGGGAGTAGCGAGTGTCATTTTACTTCCGCCCCAAACTTGACCTACATTTTTAATCATCTGCATAACGTTAGCACTTGTGTTAATTCCGCCTGGGAAAGGATTTGCCATTACTGCTGTTGTTCCACCATCAAAATCAACTCTTGCGTAGTTTACGTTTGCATCATCATAAGTAATTGGTAAGTTCAACGGAGCAAAGACTTGTGTATACATCATCACATCGTCCCAATAGAAAGTTTGTGTTGTGCCATTAACCCCAAAATCAAAGAATATAGATGCCACATTGTATGCATAAGCACTATTAAATGCCGCCGTTGCTGGTGATTGTGCATCAAAATCAAAGGTCAAGGTTTCCCATGCATTTGCAACAGTCGTTAATTGATCTGTTTCTACTGATTGACTTGGTTGTCCTGCTACTTCTGCTTTTAATTTGATAGATAAACCTACAGCTGGTGAATAAACACGTGCTGTCATTTTATGATTAGTCGCAGTAAAGGGAATGACATTCGCAAAATTAGGTGTACCCATTGTGGTTCCTGCCCAAACTGCTGCACTTGCATCTTTTACCGTAA
>JBJXHA010000220.1:0-12046 GCA_046160275.1 Bacteroidia bacterium
CGATTTTTACTTACAAAACCCAACTTTGCGGCTTGCCGATAGGTGGGGTAATTTTTATCATCCTTTGGAGGTTGCTATTTCTGAGGCTATGGCACAAAACACGACTGCTACTTGTCAGGCAGGTTTGTTTACGCTTCATTTTCAAGATGTTATGGCAAATAATGGGCTAGGTTTTGATGCTGTAACTGAGGGAGCTTTGCGCAGAAATGTCGTAAAAGAAGTGTTTGAAGACCTCTCTGCCTCATTAGACCACGCACCGTATAATGGGCGGGTACATTTGTTAATAGAAAGTTCGACTGCGACAAATGGAACAAACGATGAACTAGCCTACGGCTCTGCGATAAGCTTATTTCCGACAGGTGCGGCTCAAAACAATTTCCAAACGGTGTTATACAAAACGATTCGTAGCGGTGCATCAGCCTATCAAAATACGCCTTTACAAAATGGCACGTTTTATCAGGGCTTGTTAGGATTTAACTTTGGTACAAGTGATTTATACAACCTTGACTACCAAACCAATAGTTACACACAGCCTTATGATTTATACACTGTTACCTTGCACCAAGCCCTACATTTATTAGGTTTAGCACACGCATCTTCGAACCTAAACGAACTCAATCGCAGCCTAAGCCAAGCAGAAAGAGAGAACTTGAATGATTTGGGCTATGAAATGACAGAGGAGTATGGTGATGATGACCAAGAAACTCCTTATGTTGCCTATACCATTCAACCCCTAAAATCCTGCAATCCTTTAGCAAATGACGATTTTTATACGGTGGCAAATGGAGGTACTTTGGTCATTAATAGTGAGGGCTTGTTGCCGATGGTGGGATATTTAAACAATGACATTCCAAATACAGCAGCGAGTGTAAACGTGAGTGCAGTAACACAAGTTACACCTGCAATAGCAGGAACAACTACGGCATTAGCTATCGCACCTTTTACGATTACCTTCAACGCTGCCGCAGGTTATACAGGTTGGGTAGAAATTACCTACGTGCTAAATTGCGACCCAATGGGCAATACTGCTAGTCAAGGTACAATTTGGATATGGGTGGGTGTGCCTGACAACCTCACTTGCCCCGCACAGAATATTTGTGGCGAAAATATTGTGTGTTATGGGGATTTTGAGGCGGTAACGGATATGAACGCTGCGCCTTTTAGTGCTTTTGATATTGGAGGCTTTTTTGGTGTACAAAGTCCCGATTTGCATGTGAATACGGTTGTAGGTACTGTAAATTTAACTGCGACTAATCTTCTTGGATATCCTGCGGGTTCTTCTTTTATGGATAATACTTGTAGTCTTACGCCTAATCTAAACAATTTGTTTCTCAATCCAAACCCTTCTCAAGCTATTAGCTCTCTCAATAATAACTACTTAGGCATGGGGGTAATGGATTTGGCGGGAATTGTGGTTCACTCTGAAGGAGTAGCATTGCCATTAAGCATTCCCTTACAAGCAGGCGAGAATTTTCAATTACAATACGAAGCCTTTAATTTTGCGGAGTGTGGGATAGCCGTACAATTTATGTTGAGCGATGCCTTTCCTTGCCCTGACCCCGCCCCTTGGGCTACTTGTGGGATTAATGCAGATGTTCCTAACAACCTAGCAACAGGGGCTGCGCTTCTACCTCAGCCAACCAATGGAATTAATCAGTGGGAAACGCATACGTTAAACTTGTCTGTTCCCGTAGGAGTTCCTACAGCAACGCATTTGGTTGTTTTTGCACAACTACCTCCTAATACCCCACCACTGTTTTGGCATTACGGTCTCATTGACAACATCTCCATTATCCGCGAACCTGTTACCATTGAAAAAGTGGCATCTACCCCTGCAAACGGTGCTGCTTTTCAAATTGGCGAAACAGTAACTTATACGGTAACAGTTACGAATACAAGTGCAGGGAATAGCGTAAACAATGTAAGTATAACGGACATTTTGCCAGAATATGGCTTGGATTTCGCTAGTTTTGCCTTGACAGGAAACACAAGCGCGGGCATTACGGCAACTCTGACCAATAATCAGCTACAAAGTAATAGCTTTACTTTGCTACCTAGCCAAAGCATCACCTTAGAATACGAATTTGTGGTAACAGCTCAATGTAGTTTGAACCTAGTGAATTGCGCTACGGTAAACAGCCCCACAAATGTAAACTGTGTATCAGAAAGTTGTGTGAATATCCAAACGCAGGGACTACCTGTGTATGATGTAACGCAAGCCTCTCTGCCTGACATCTCACCTCCACTTTATACAGCCGTACAGTTAAGTGGAGATTTGAATATTACTACGGCAAATAGTGGTGGTTTTCTGCATATAAACAATGCGCGAGTGGTTATGCCTTCGGGTACGAAAATGTTTGTAAACGCTAATACTCAGCTAACTATCGCTAAAAATAGCCTGATAGAAGGTTGTAATACCATGTGGAAAGGGATAGAAGTAGCAGGAGTGCTAACGGTTGATGGTTCTACCCTTCAAGATGCAGAAAGGGCGGTTTTAGCAAGACATAAAAGTGTAGTAAATCTCAATCATGCAGATTTCCGCCACAATGTTGTAGGCTTAGACATTCCTGATAATAACGGTACTCCTACCCAAGTGCAAACACAGTTTCAAGGAAATAACCTTTTTTGGGGAGGGCAACCCTTTTTACCGCCTTATCCTGCACAACTAGAGTTAGCAGGTGCAATAGGAAAGGTCGGAATTAGGTGTAATTCTGTGGTGAATGGCTTGTATATTAACCCTATGTCTGGACCTACGCCTAGTGGACAAGTAACTTTTCGTGAGTTGAATATGGGCGTTTATGCAGAGGGAAACATGGAAGTGAATCTCAAAAGATGTACTTTCCAAGCCATTCAAAGAGATGTTTTTTATGGCAGTGGGGATTGGAATGGAAGCGGGGTAGTAGCGATGAATGGGGTAAACCTCTTTCAAACAGGCTGGGGAAGTGCAGATACACCGCCGCCAGGCGACCCGCTCACTTTTGACCAATGCTTGAAAGGAATTTATTTACAAAATAGCCATAAATCTAGTATTAGCTTATGTAGAATGAACTTGGTAAAATATGGTATCGTTGTGTCTAATAATGTTGCGGGTTCTTATACCACGATTTACAACAACAATATTTCTACCTTTGGCACAGGTATTTACCTACGAAATAATACTTCGCCAACAGCCCTTACGGTAAACTACAATGCACTTACAGTAACTCACCCTGCTTTGGGAATGTATGCAAATACAGGTATTCTTGCTACAGATGCATCAGGGCAGCCCTCTAATTTGGTCATCAAAAACAATACTATGCGTATCGACCAAGGCGCGATGGGGGTTTATCTCAATGATATTCATCTAGCAAAGGTTTATAAACAAAATATTCTGCTTACAAATGCCTATTACCTTTCAGGACACAAAGGAATTTATGTAAACGGAGGTGGTAATAATGGAATTCAATGCAACCGAGTGAATAGTCTAGGACTAGACAACAGCCTAAACCAAGCGGCTATACAAATTGACGCTTCAAAGGAAAACTTGCTGGAGTGTAATAAAACCAATATTGAGATTGACCCTGTTACAGGCAATGATGTAGCTTGTGTTCCTTGTAATTCTTATCATGGGCTAAAATTTAATGGCGATTGCAGCGATACCGAACTAAAGGCAAATACCTTCGGCAATCATGAATATGGGTTATGGCTAAGTGAAAATACAGCCTTTGGCTTGCAGGGCGATGCTGCTACTTCTTTTGGAAATGTATGGAATGGTAATTATGGAATTAGGGCAGCGCATCATAATGAGGGGTCTATAATACCCCCGCCAATGGGTTATCCAAATATAACTAATTCGCAAATTTATATGCCTATATTAGACTTTCCGACATCAATAGCCCCAACCGCCCCATTAGTTGATTGGTTTATTGACAATACAACTCCAACAACAACTTTTGGCTGTTCCGTTTGCGCTACTTTGTCAACTCCTCCTTTGGCAGTTGCGGAAGGATTTACTTCTTCTGATACCACAATAGCGAATGATTCAGCTACCTACTACCAATACCCAACCGAAAGTGATTGGCAGGCAAAACGTAATCTATACGAAAAATGCCAAACCTTAGGTACAACTGATAACCCACTGATGTCAAGTTTCATTTCCGCAATGGAAAATTATCATTTGGCAGAGTTAGCAGAAGTTTCAATCGGCAGTAAAGAACTTTCAGATGATTATGCTGAAAATATGTTTGCTACGACCTCTTTATATGCACAGCAAGAAAGTTTATCGGTTTTACTGAGAGTACAAGATTCTATTTTGTTGGACACTTTAACACTCTCACAAGATAGCCTGACTGCCTTTAATATTAAAGAAGAGTTAATTGCTCAATTAACTGATATAAAAACTGATATAGTGGACTTAGAAACAGATGCAAATACAGAAAGAGAGCAAACTGCTAATACAATCCTTACGGCAAATGGTACGATTGATGTAAGTGCAATTTACGAGGAAAACGAGCGTGTGGTAAATGAAATCTATCTTTCTACCTTAGTAAGAGGTATTTACGAACTAGATGAAGGGCAAGTAAGTTTACTAGAAGGTATAATACACCAATGCCCAATGTCGGGAGGTACTGCGGTTTATCGTGCTAGAGCCTTGTATGCGATGTATAACATGGAAGAGGAGTATGATGATAGCGAAGTATGTAATAGTCAAGGGATTTCATGGAGACAGATGCAAGCAACTAAGGCTGATATTGCGGCAGAAGTAAACATTTATCCGAACCCCACAGAAGGGAAATTAACGATAGAATTGGCTAAAACGAGTAATTACGATAAGCTGTTTATTTATAATTCATTAGGTCAAATCGTTAGACATATTGAACTTGCAGAAATAAAGGAGCTAAAATTAGATGTATCCAACTTGCCCAAAGGAGTTTATTTTCTCAGTTTCATGGGCAAAGGCGTATCTTACCACAAACTGATAATTGAGTAGTTTAGGTTTTAACCTAGCAGGAAGGTTAATCACCTTCCTGCTACTTATTATTTCAATTTTATGAAATATTTAATGAATTTCCTTTTTTGTTTTTGCCATGTTTATTTATTTGCCCAAAAATATGATAATGTGTGGACTATGGGACTATATACCCCCACTCCAACTCCTTTAGGATATGGCACATTTCAAATAAACTTCAGTAATAATACTCCTGATTTTATTCCTCAAAATCAAGCGATTAACAGATTGAGGGGCAATAGCTCAATATCTGATAGTGCTGGGAATCTACTATTCTATACAAATGGTTTTACTATTGGGAATGTCCAACATGATACAATGATGAATGGTACTCATCTTCATGGGGGGGGGTATTTTGACGAATGGGGCAGTGCTGGCAGCCCATGCATTCATGAAATTATCACGATACCTAAGCCAGCTAGTGAAACGGAGTATTATATATTTGAGCCTTATCATCTTTGGGCATCTAATGTACCTATAACGAAATTACTGTACAGCAAAATAGATATGAGCTTGGATAATGGTTTAGGTGCAGTAGTAGAAAAAAACATCCCTATCATAGATAGCACAATGCTTGATACCTTAGCAAATTTTAGTGTAACTGCCGTAAAACATGGCAATGGGCGCGATTGGTGGGTAGTTATTTCAGAAGTATATGCGCAATATGTTTATTTAGTGTTGGTAACACCTAATGGAGTACAACTTCCCATTAGACAAAAAGTAAGTAATGTAAAACACAACGCTAATGCATTCAACATTTTCTCCCCCAATGGAGAAAAGTTTGTACAATATGTAACCACGAATAATATTGCTAAACTAAGGATTATGGATTTTGATAGGTGTGGCGCAGTATTTTCAAATGAGAGATGGGTTCAGTTGCCATGTCAGCCTTGTGCAGGATGGGGTTTATCTATTTCACCCAATTCCAGATGGTTATACCAAAACTATTATGACAAGATATATCAGTACGACTTGGAGGCGACAAATATCCAAAATAGCAAAATATTAGTAGCTACTAATGATGGCTTTTTAGATACAACCCAACAACAACCAGTTATGCTTAGTTTTAATGAGCCTCAATTAGCTCCAAATGGCAAAATTTACATTAGTTCCGCTAATAACGGTACACCCTATATGCACGTCATTCATTCGCCTGATAATCAAGGAATAGCATGTAGTGTGGAACAACATATTCAACTACCTCATAAAATAATGAACTCCGTCCCCCACTTCCCAAACTACCGCCTCGGCGCGAAAGTCGGCTCGGCGTGCGACACACTCTCTGTCAGTAATCAGTTAGCAGTAAACAGTAAACAAATCAAGGTCTATCCCAATCCTGCGCAAAACTACATACAGGTAGAGCTGCCGCAGGGGCTAAGGGAAGCTACTTTTGTGCTGTATAACGCGTTGGGGCAGGTCGTACAGCAAACGGACTTACAAGCGTCCACGCTCGTGCGGCTTGGAAATGTAGCGAAGGGATTGTATTTTTATGAGGTCATTTTTAAAGAAGGGGAAATTTATGGGAAATTGCAGGTGGAGTAAAGAAAAATTTTCGAGGGCTTGCATGGATTCAAAGGGCTAAAGAATTGTTACCTTACGAGTGGATTTCTGCACTCGAAAGGTTTTTGAGAATAAGCCCTAGTGAGGTGTTTCCTGCACCTTACTAGGGCTAACCTAGAGCTTGAAATTAGTGTATGTTTAAATTTAAAAAACGGAAAATCAGCTTTTCACCAATTTCTCTAATTCAGAAGAATCTATACAACCATAGTTTCAGAATGTTAGTTGTGTAGATTCTTCTGAATTGGTATATCACAG
Organism: Bacteroidia bacterium; assembly: GCA_046160275.1. Classification (GTDB taxonomy): domain Bacteria; phylum Bacteroidota; class Bacteroidia; order J057; family J057; genus JBJXHA01. Next base: position 6,803 of record JBJXHA010000220.1, read on the forward strand.
AACATCCAGCATTTTATTATTTATTTCAAAACATATTCTGTAACTAAAACAAAACTCCCTGATTCTCAACCTACTAAAAAAAAGCACTTGCTTTGCCTCGTTTTTCTTCGTACTTTTACCCATCATTTGAAAAGTATATTTGTAGTATGCGTATATTAGTTGTAGAAGATGAGCCAAAAACGACCACTTCCATCAAGCAAGCACTAGAAGAAAATAATTTTACGGTAGATGTTGCGTATGATGGGCAAATGGGAAAAAGACTTGCCTTGGGCGAGCAGTACGATGTGATTATTTCGGATATTATTTTGCCTTATATCAATGGATTAGAGTTGTGTAAAATTATTCGAGAGGAGGGAATACAGTCGCCTATTTTGCTGCTAACGGCATTAGGCACGACTGATGATAAGGTAACAGGCTTTGATTATGGGGCTGATGATTATTTGACCAAGCCTTTTGAATTGAAGGAATTGTTGGCGCGGGTAAGGGCTTTGACCAAAAGAACGCCGCCCGTACCCACCGTAAATTTACTGAAATTTGCAGATGTGGAGATGAATTTGGATAACAAAACCGTCATGCGCGGAAGCCATAAAATTGACCTTACGCCCCGCGAGTTTTCCCTGCTAGAATACCTTATTAAAAATCAAGGGCGGGTGATTTCTAAGCGAGAAATTGCCGAAAAAGTATGGGATTTGAACTTTGATACAGGTACGAATGTCATCGAAGTTTATGTAAATTATATCCGCAAAAAGTTAAACGAAGATTCAGATAAAAAGCTGATTCATACGCAGTTTGGGGTGGGTTATATTTTAAAAGAAGAGGAGTTGTAAAAAAGTTCGGGGCACATCAAGTGTTCCGAACTTTTTATAGCATATTGTATCATAATCATAATACGAAAAATAAATTTTATTTATGAATCGAATACTTGAGTGCGTGCCTAATTTTAGCGAAGGGCACGACATGGCGGTCATTCAGCAAATTACTGCCGCGATTGTTGCCGTAGAAGGAGCAAAATTGTTAGACGTTGATCCCGGTGCAAGCACCAATAGAACCGTAGTTACTTTTGTCGGTTCGCCAGAAGCGGTGATAGAAGCCGCATTTCAAGCAATCAAAACCGCAGCGCAAGTGATTGATATGCGTAAACACAAGGGCGAACACCCTCGCATGGGCGCGACAGATGTGTGTCCACTTGTGCCGATTGAGGGAATTTCCATAGAAGAAGCGGTAGAATATGCCAATCAACTGGCAAAAAGAGTAGGGGAGGAGCTTGGGATTCCTGTGTATTTGTATGAATCTGCGGCAAAAACGCCACAACGCAGGAAGTTAGACGATATTCGTGCTGGGGAATATGAGGGTTTTCGTCAAAAAATCAGCCTACCTGAATGGAAGCCTGATTATGGTGCGGCTGTTTACAATGAAAAAGCAGGACAAACGGTGATTGGGGTACGCGACTTTTTGGTGGCTTACAATTTAAACCTCAACACGACTTCGGTAAAACGCGCCAATTCTGTCGCTTTTGATATTCGTGAAAAAGGAAGGGTCAAAACAGAAGATGGCAGCCCTAATGGGAAGCCTGTGTTAGATGAAAAGGGCGAACCTATCAGAATTGCGGGAGCTTGCAAGCATGTAAAAGCAATTGGTTGGTTTATAGAGGAATATGGGGTGGCACAAGTGTCGGCAAATTTGACCAATATCAATGAAACGCCTGTTCACGTGGTTTTTGAAGCTGCAAGAAAATCAGCAGATGCAAGAGGTTTGCGCGTTACAGGTTCTGAATTGATTGGTTTGCTTCCTAAAAAATGTTTGGTTGATGCAGGGAAATTTTATTTGGAGCAACAGAAACTTTCATCAGGGGTTTCTGAAGAGCAATTGATTCATATTGCCATCAAAAGTATGGGCTTAGATGAATTAAAACCTTTTCATCCCAAAGAAAGAATCATTGAATATCGCATGGCGGCAGATCAACCTAAGCAGCTAACTGACTTGAACGTGCGCGAATTTACCAATTTGCTTGCCTCGGATAGCCCTGCGCCCGGTGGCGGCTCTGTGGCGGCATTAGCGGGGGCGTTGGGTGTTGCACTAGGCGCGATGGTGGCGAACCTTTCGGCTACGAAAAAAGGTTGGGAAAAAGATTGGCAGAAATACAGCGATTGGGCGGTGAAAGGACAGGCTTTGAAAGAAGAATTGTTGTTTTTCATCAACGAAGATACAGCGGCATTTAACAAGGTAATGGACGCTTTCAAATTGCCAAAAGCAACGGAAGCGGAAAAAACTGCCCGCAAACAAGCGATTGAAGCCGCTTCAAAATATGCCACGATGATTCCCGCAAAAGTGATGCAAACCGCTTTCAATGGTTATGAATTGGTGGAGGCAATGGTAGCAGAAGGAAACCCTAATTCGATTACCGATGCAGGCGTAGGGGCATTGTGTTTGAATACCGCCGTACAAGGCGCGAGTATGAACGTACTCATCAACCTAAGCGGTATTTCTGATACAGCATTTTGCGAAGAAATGAAAGCACAAGCCTTTGATTATCAAGCAAAATCGAATGAAAAAGTAGCAGAGATTTTAAAAGCTGTGGCAGGAAAAATGTAAGAAATAGTTACTATTTACGAACCATTCATTGTATGCACAAGTAGGAATACTGAATGCCTACAATGAATGGTTCGTTATTTGGTGGGAAAGAGTAGCTTTATTTATTGGGCGTTTTACAAATTACAATAAAAAAGAGGATTGAAGGTAATAACCTTTGAGCATTCCTATTCTTTTGCTACTTTTGTAAAATAAAACCTAATAAAACATGAAAAAACTACCTTACGGCATTAGTAATTTTGCGGAAATACCAAAAAGAGATTATTTCTTTGCGGATAAAACGCCTTTTCTTCATAAATTGGAAGATTTGGGGGAGAAATATATTTTTCTTCTTCGCCCACGCCGTTTTGGGAAGTCACTTTGGATTTCGATTTTACAACATTATTATGGAATACAATACAAAGAAAGATTTCAAGACTTATTCGGCAAATATTATGTAGGTGAAAATCCCACAGAAAATGCCAATAATTACCTGATTTTGTGCTTTGATTTTAGCGGAATTGATACGAGTACGACAGAAAGTACGTATCAAGGTTTTTTGCAAAAGGTTAAACTGGGAGTAGAAGATTTTTTGCAAGCGTATAAAGATTTATATACAGACGAGCAGCAAGTAGCGATTCTCTCTTTTTCTAATCCAGAAGGGCTGTTTGGAGCTTTGTGTAACCCCTTGAAAAACAGTACAAATTCGCATAAAATCTATCTTTTAATAGATGAATACGACCATTTTGCGAATGAATTGCTTGCCCTAAATTTAAAGCATTTTCGCGCGATTGTGGGGCGAAATGGTTGGGTAAGAAAGTTTTATGAAACAATAAAAACGGCAACGCGTGATGGGGTTGTGGAACGACTGTTTGTTACTGGGGTTTCTCCTGCAACTTTGGACAGCATGACGAGCGGCTTTAACATTGCTTCAAGCCTAACTCGCGACCCCAATTTTCATGAGATGTTTGGCTTTAACGAGGCTGAAGTGATAGATTTGCTTGAAAATGTGGGCGTTACGGAGGAAAATATGCCTTATACTTTGGCGCAAATGCGGGCTTGGTATGATGGATTTAAGATGAACGCGAAGGCAAAAAATCACATTTACAACCCTGATATGGTGTTGTTTTTTGGCAAAGAATATTTGTCGGCAGGAACCTTTCCCGATAAAATGTTAGATGATAATATTGCGACTGATTATGGCAAAATTCGCGGCATTTTCCAAATTGAGAATCAAGAATCGCAGCGAGTTCCAATCCTCAAACAACTACTTGAAGAAGGCTCTGTTCCCTGCCAAATTGTGAGCCGTTTTAACTTTGAAATGGAATTTGGCGACCGAGAATTTATCAGTTTGCTCTTTTATATGGGAATGTTATCCATTAAAGAACAAGACTTTAGCGTAGAAATTCTCCAAATTCCGAACTATGTCATCAAAGCTTTGTATTACGAATATTTTTATCAACTGTTGAGGGAGGAACAACTGATGCCAACGCCTGCACATAAAGTTACCGAAGTGGTGCGAGTGCTGGCAAAATATGGCGATACAGAACCCTTGAAAGAGCTGGTAAACAATATTTTAGCGGAACATTCGCTTAGGGATAAGGCGAATTTTTCAGAAAAACACCTGAAAACCTTGTTTATTACCTTATTTTACATTACAAATATTTATGTAGTGGATAGCGAACCCGAAACCAAGCAAAAATTTATGGATATTTTGTTGATAGGGCGCAAAGATTTTAAGATTCCTCACAACTATTTATTCGAATTAAAATACGCCAAAAAGCCCAAAAAAGAAGAAAAAAATACGGCAGAGAACGCTGAGAATGAAGAATTTGATGAAAAAGCATGGTTGACAAAATTGCGGGAAGAAACGATTACCCAATTAAACACTTATCGAAATACCGAAAAAGTGCGCAACATAGAAAATTTACGCGCTTATATTTTGATTGTGGCAGACATGAAAATTGCGTTTTTTGAGGAGATATTTTAGTCATGTTTTACGTATGTTCAATCTTATGCAAACCATTGCCTTGTAACTTGAAAAAAAACTTCACAATTCAAAGAAATAACCTTATTTTCGCAGGCAAATCTAGCGATAAGTTTTTATGAAAAAAAGCATCTTTTTGTTGAGCATTTTCTTTCTCTGTTTTTTGTCTTCTTGCGAAATTATCAACCCGAAAGAAGACCTGCCTTTTTATTTGAAAATAGAGCAGCCAAAGGTGAGCATTGACCCTACTTATACTTCTGATTTGGGGGTGCGTTATGTCTTTCTTACACGCGGAAATGAGGAGATGGGCTTTTTTGAAGTGCCTTGTGTGGTACCGATTTACCCTAATACTTCCATCAAATCTTTCTTATTTCAAGGCGGTTTTAATCAAGTGATTTCGGGATTAAGTGCGCAAAATGGCGCGGCAACTTATCCCTTTTGGAAAGGAAATGTGGTGAATATTGATGTCCCTGCATTGGATACTTTCGTTTATAGACCTACTTTTAGTTACTATTCAGATACGATTATTGAAAGGCGTTTTTATGAAAATTTTGAAGATGCAAGCATGAAGTTTGTCATGACCAATCCAACCAATTCAAATGCCGTTCCATTTAACCTCACGACTTCCGAAAAACATCAAGGCACTGCCGCAGGTTTGGCTACTTTTGATTCGACACATTTTGACTTAT